>QOAS01000055.1 GCA_003972855.1 Gammaproteobacteria bacterium
AGAGGGATAAAATCGTCATCAGGGGAGCGCGTCAGCACAACCTCAAAAACATAAACGTTGAAATACCCAAAAATAAGCTGGTTGTAATAACCGGCGTAAGCGGAAGTGGAAAGTCATCTTTGGCTTTTGATACCCTCTACGCGGAGGGATATAGGAGATTTGTTGAAAGCCTATCCGCTTACGCTCGGCAATTTTTAGGGGTGATGGAAAAACCCGATGTGGATTCTATAGAAGGACTTTCCCCCGCCATAGCCATAGACCAAAAAACTACATCTAAAAACCCCCGTTCCACCGTTGGGACGATAACGGAAATCTACGACTACTTGAGAGTTTTGTTTGCCAACATAGGAAAACCCCATTGTCCCATCTGCGGAAAACCTTTGGAGGGACTTTCACCCCAAGAGGTTTTAAACAAAATAATGAAAAAACACAAGGGGAAGAAAATAATAATCACCGCCCCCGTCGTTAGGGGTAAAAAGGGAGAATTTAAGGACTTCCTCAAGGGGATAAAGAAACTCGGTTTTTCCCGCGTAAGGGTTGATGGAGAAATTTACCGCATAGATGAGGTTCCACTCCTTGAGAAAAACAAGAAACATGACATTGAGGTGGTCATAGATAGGCTCACCGTTAGTGAAGAGAATAAAGCCCGCCTTTTATCGGACATAGAAAGGGCTTTTGAAATAGCCAATGGAGTTTTAAAGGTTTTGGTGGAAAACTCTTAAGGCAAATATAAAACTTTAAACAAAAAGAAGCAAGTGGAGTAAATTTAAAACTTCTTCCAAAACTTCTTTAGGAGATTTGGATATAAATTCCGCATTTCGGGCTTTCCAATCCAAACTCCTTATTTGGTCTGCCAAAATAACCCCTCTAATTGGTAATTCTTCGGGAAGTAAAACCTCAAAAGGATAACCTTTTACTTTTGAAGTTATAGGGCAAAAAATCCCCAAACTGGTTTTTGCGCTATATTCTTTTGGAGAGAGGCAAATAGCGGGTCTTCTTCCCGCTTGTTCGTGTCCACTTTGGGGTGAAAAACTCAACCATACCAAATCTCCTCTATCGGGAATGTATCTACCAGACTTCATTTCCTTTCTTCCCCCCCCAATCGGTTTCTTTGTGCATGTTTTCGGGTTTTATCCTCTCCAAAAACTCCTCTAATCCCCTTTTGGGAACTATCACTATCCTTCCCTCCTCCACCTTTATTTCCACTTTGGAACCTTCCTTTAGATTTAGCTCCTTCGCTAAACTTTTCGGAAGTCTTAAAGCCAAACTGTTGCCCCACTTTTTTATAACTTGCTCCATGGTTTATACATTGTATATCCGCAAAGTGTGAAATGACATTGGATTGTTTTTTACTTTTGCCTTACTATCCTTAGTGAGTTAATTAAAACTTACACCTATAGGGATGACTCAAAAAAACAAAACCTACACCGAAGAGCTATACAGCGAAAAAATGGCTTGTCCCGAACATGGGGTAAGCCTACCCGAACTCTCCGCAAGGCTTTTTTCTTTTAACTCCCCCTACGGGGCTTGTTCCGACTGCAAAGGATTGGGTGTTAAGTGGGAGATAGACCCCGAAAGTTTAATAGACGAAGAAGAACCGGTAGAGGAAGCTATAAAACCGCTCCAAACGATGACCTTTAATTACTTGAAATTCCCCTTACGGAGGGTTGTTAGATACCTCGGCTACACTCCGAGGACTAAGTGGAAAAATCTACCCCGAGAGGTTAGGGAAATAATCCTTTACGGCGATAGAACCTATCTTGAGTGGGAGGGAATAATCCCCCACCTTGAGAGGAGATATTTAGAAAGCGAAACCGACAAGGTTAGAGAGGAATTGGAGGACTACATAAAGGAAAAGACCTGTCCGACCTGCGGAGGTTCCCGTTTAAGAAAGGAAGCCCTAAGCGTTCTAATAGACGGAAAAAGTATTTGGGACATAGTCCAAATGCCCGTAGGGGAGGCTAAAAAATTCTTTGAAAACCTAAGGGAGAAACTAAACGAAAAGGAGAAACAGATTGCGGATAGGCTTTTAGAGGAAATAATCAACCGCTTAGGGTTTTTGGTAAACGTGGGACTGGACTACCTCACTTTGAGCAGAACCGCAACAACCCTAAGCGGTGGAGAAGCCCAAAGGATTAGATTGGCGACCCAATTGGGGAGTAAATTAACCGGTGTCCTCTATGTGTTGGACGAACCTTCCATAGGACTCCACCCGAGGGACACTACAAAACTTATAAACACCTTAAAAGGTTTAAGGGATTTAGGAAACACCGTTGTGGTTGTAGAACACGACCCCGAAACCATAGAAAGTGCGGATTGGATAATAGAGCTGGGACCCGGAGCGGGGTACAAAGGTGGACAAGTGGTAGCGGTGGGAACGGTGGAGGACATAAAGAAAAATCCCAACTCCTTAACGGGTGGATATCTAAGCGGACGCCTAAAAATTGAAGTTCCCAAAGAGAGAAGAAAACCGAGCGGTAAGTTCTTAAGAATAGTAGGGGCAAGGGAACACAACCTAAAAAACATTACGGTAGAGATACCCTTAGGCTGTTTTGTGGCAATAACCGGCGTGAGCGGGAGCGGAAAATCCACTTTAATTTACGATATCTTGTGGAAAGCCGCAAAGCGGAGATTTTATAAGTCGGCGGAAGAGCCGGGAGACCACGATAGGATTGAAGGGTGGGAACACATAGACAAAGTTATAAATGTGGACCAATCGCCCATAGGCAGAACCCCCCGCTCCAACCCCGCAACCTACACCAAAATTTTTGACACCATAAGACAACTCTTTGCAAGCACACCCGAAGCTAAAGCCAGAGGTTGGAAACCGGGAAGGTTCTCCTTTAACGTAAAAGGTGGTAGATGTGAAGCCTGCCAAGGTGAGGGAGTAGTCAAAGTAGAAATGCACTTTTTACCGCCCGTATATGTTACATGCGAAGTTTGTAAGGGAACCCGCTACAATGCTGAAACCCTTGAGGTCAAATACAAAGGAAAAAACATAGCGGAAGTTTTAGATATGACCATAGAGGAGGCTTACGAATTTTTTAAAAACATTCCGAGTTTGGAAAGGAAACTGAAACTTTTGTTGGATGTGGGTTTGGGTTACCTAAAGTTGGGGCAACCCGCACCCACCCTAAGCGGTGGAGAAGCTCAAAGAATCAAACTGGCAAGGGAACTTTCCAAAAAGGACACCGGTAGGACTTTGTATCTATTGGACGAACCCACAACGGGACTCCATTCGGACGATGTAAAGAAACTAATAAAAGTCCTCCAAAGGTTGGTAGATAAAGGTAACACCGTTGTGGTGATAGAACACAACTTAGATGTCATAAAGAGTGCGGATTGGATTATAGATTTGGGACCCGAAGGGGGAGATAAAGGAGGTGAGATTGTGGCGGTGGGAACGCCCGAAGAGGTTGCTAAAAATCCAAAAAGTTGGACGGGGAGGTATTTGAGAAAGGTATTAATTTAAACCCTAAGTGATGGACAAAAACAAACAGCTTGCCCAAATCTTTGAGAGAATGGCGGACATTTTGGAATTTTTGGGGGATAACCCTTTCCGAATAAGAACCTACCGCAGGGTGGCAAAAATTTTGGAAAATCTTCCTATGGATATAGAAACAGCCCTTGAGAGCGGTTACATCTACAAAATCAAAGGAATAGGCGGTTCAACCTTGGCAAAGATAGAGGAATTTTTAAAGACGGGAACGGTTAGAAAATATGAAGAACTGAAAAAGAAAGTCCCCTTAGAGCTTTTGGAACTTACGGAAATTCCCGGTGTGGGTCCCAAAACCCTAAAAACCGCCTATGAGAAACTCGGTATAAAAACCAAAGAGGAATTTATAAAGGCTCTAAAGGACGGTTCATTGGCTAAATTACCCGGTTTTGGTGCAAAAAAGGTTGAAAAACTCCTAAAAGGTTTTGAGCTTTGGCAAAAGTCCCAAGAGAGGATACCCCTAATTACCGCCTACCCTTTGGCGCAAAGAGTTTTGGAATACCTTAAAACCACCGTTGGGGAATACATAGAAAAGATAACCGTTGCGGGTAGCGTAAGAAGAATGAAGGAAACTATAAGGGACTTTGATATTTTGGTTTCCGCCAAAAGGGAGTATTGGAGGAAAATTCACGACGCCTTTGTTAGTTTTCCCGATATAGAGGATATTCAACTGCACGGGGAGACAAAATCTACTATACTCCTAAAGGAGTATAAAAGGCAATGTGACCTTAGGACGGTTGAACCCGATTCGTGGGGTAGCGCATTGCAGTATTTCACCGGTTCCAAATACCACAACATAAAACTGCGCGAAATTGCCAAGGAGAAGGGGCTAAAAATAAGCGAATACGGGATTTACGACGCCAAAACCGGTAAAAGATTAGGAGGAAAAACGGAAGAGGAAATTTACACCCTTTTGGGAATGCAATATATTCCTCCCGAAATTAGGGAAAATACGGGAGAAATAGAACTCGCATTGGAGGGAAAAATACCGAAGTTGGTTGAATACACCGACCTAAGGGGAGACCTGCATATGCACACCAATTGGAGTGACGGAATAAACACCATTGAGGAAATGGTTAAAGCCTGTATCCAGCTCGGTTACGAATATATGGCAATTAGCGACCACTCCCAAAGTTCGCGGGTTGCAAACGGACTTACCCCCGAAAGGTTTAAAAAACAAAAGGAGGAAATAGAAAGGGTTAGAAAACTTTACGGGGACAAAATAGAAATACTTTGGTCGGTGGAAGTGGACATCTTACCCGACGGGAGTTTGGATTTACCCGATGAGGTTTTAAGGGAATTTGATTTTGTCACCGCTTCCGTTCACAGCGGATTTAACCGCGACAACACCGAAAGGATTATAAAGGCGATGGAAAATCCCTATGTAAACTTAGTAGGTCACCCCTTCGGGAAACAATACGGCTACAGAGAAGGTTACCCCTTGGACTTTGAAAAGGTTTTGGAAAAGGCAAAAGAGACCGATACCGCTTTGGAAATAAACTCCCAAAGGGAAGACTTGGACAGCCAACACATAAAGTTGGCTGTGGAAAAAAGGGTAAAATTGGTAATAAACAGCGACGCCCATTCGGTAGCCCAGCTTTGGAGCGTAAAAATAGGATTGGGATTGGCGAGAAGGGGATGGGCAAAACGGGAGGATATTTTAAATACCCAACCTATAGGGGTTATTAGAGATTTTGTTCGCTCCAAAAGGGGAAAATAGAATTCTGCGGATGGTTGCGGAGTTGGACATTACCCATTTGGAGTTTCCCAAAAATTTGGCTCTCCTTTCAAGGAGGGTTAAAGAAAGTTTGCCCAAAAGTGTTATAAGGGTTTCCCATCCACCCGAAGTGGGAAAGTTGATTGAAGAGTGGTGCAAACAAACGGGGAACACCTTTAGGTCCATATCCCCTACCCTCTCGGAGGTTGAAAGGGGAAAAGGTTTCCACGGCGTTTGTTTAAACGAGAAAATTTCCTTCTACCTTACGGGGGTCAAACTCCACCTAAAGGGATACCTGCTTAGGTTCGTAGGTAAATATCCCCCCTATTTGTTCAACTTTATCTCGGTAAACTGTGCCCTTAGGGGTATGGAGTTTTTAAAAAAAGAGGGTTTTGAGTTTACCGTCTTACCCTCTCCAAAGGAGGTGGAAGGTTATTGCGGTTT
>QOAS01000100.1 GCA_003972855.1 Gammaproteobacteria bacterium
AATAGTCCGCTCCGCTATAAAGGAGGTCGGATATACCGAACCCGAATTGGGGTTTGATGCGGACACCTGCGGGGTTATTCAAACCTTGGACGAACAGAGTCCCGAAATCGCCCTCGGAATTTCCTCCGAAGGGGCGGGCGATACCGCCATAGTGGTGGGTTACGCGGTAAAGGAAGCCCCCAATCTAATGCCTTGGCCTATAACCATAGCCCACTCAATAACCAAAACGGTTAGCGAATACCGAAAAATAGGCAAATTACCCTTTTTGCGTCCCGATGGAAAATGCCTCGTGGTTATGGATTACGAAGATGGAAAACCCAAAAAGGTCACCGCGGTATACCTTTATGTTCAACACGACCCCGATATAAGCCTACGCCAACTTAGAAACCTTTTGACGGAGGAAGTTATCCTAAAGCTTTTGCCCGAGCATCTGCTTTCGCCCGACACAAAGATAGAGGTAAATCCCAGCGGGAGATTTGTTTTCGGGGGACCCGCCGCGGATACCGGTATAACGGGAAGGAAAATAGTAAGCGACGCATACGGGGATATAGGTTTTTCGGGCGGTAGCGCCTTTAGCGGTAAAGACCCCACTAAAACCGACCGCGCGGGTTCTTACATGGCACGCTACATAGCCAAAAATATAGTAGCCGCGGGATTGGCTCAAAAGTGTCTCGTTCAAATAGGTTACGCCTTTGGACTTAGCGAACCGGTAGCCTTTGATATAGAAACCTTTGGAACGGAAAAGGTAGATAAGGATAAACTCGTTGAAGTGGTAAAAAAGCTTTTTCCCCTTAAACCTTTGGAGATTATTGAATATTTAGACCTTAGGAAGCCTATATATTCCCAAACCGCGGTTTACGGTCAATTCGGAAAGGAAAAACTCCCGTGGGAAAAAACCGATATGGTGGATAAACTGAAGGAGGAACTCCTTTAGAAGAAACTACCTATGACCAAGTGAATCCTAAACCTGTTTGTGTCCCCTTTAACCTTTTTGAGTTTCCAAGCGAAGTCCAACTTAATAGGAGCCATAGGGGTTACAAACCTAATTCCAAAACCCGCGCCCGCCTTTATATCCTTAGCGAGGTCTCCCCAACTATTGGCTCCGTTACCCATATCCAAAAATGCGCCTACATAGAAGAACTTCCTCTTTATAGGGTAATTGGCTTCAAAGGATAATGTCCACATTCGGTCCGCACCTACGGGGTCTTCCGTTTGAGGGTCTATGGGTCCCGCGTATCCGTATTTGTAACCCCTAATGGTGTAGTCTCCACCTACGAAAAATCTCTCGTCAATAGGGGTTATACCCGCTCCCCCCCAAGGTTCTATCATTCCCACTTGACCCCTTAAGCTGAAAATCATTCCCGTATCAAAATAGGTATCCTCCGTATAATAGGAGCCTTTCAAGGATAATTTGACAAATTTCTCATCGCCACCTAAGAGACCACCCACTTTGGTTCCTATCCCAAAGTATGAACCTTCCGAGGGAAATATATAACTATTTCTGGTGTCGCGGGAAATTCCGAAGCGAATTAACCTCGCGCTACTAAACTGGGAAGCCTCCTTTACGTAAATAGACGCATCGGGCGATATATCGGAGTATTTAATGGATTGAATGTCTAAACCCGCATACCATTCCCAGTAGTGCCAAAATCTGCGGGTCAAAGTGGCGCTTATACCCTTGTATTCAACGTTGTAGGTATCGTAATCGTGTTTACTGTTGTAGGCGGAGAATGTCAAATCTTGAGGTTTATGGAGAAACCACTTACGGGTATAAGAGAAGGTGTAGTTTTTGGCATACTCTCCCCACGAGAGGGATACGCCCACTATGTCTCCCGTTCCCAAAAAGTTTCCTTTTCTTAAGGAAACGAACCCGGAAAGACCGCTGGTTTCACTGTAACCCAAACCTACGGAAAATTGTCCAGTAAACCTTTCGGTAACCTTCACGGTGGTTTTTGCAAACTCGGGGGTAAGCAATTCGGGTTTTATATCAACCCCCGCGTAATACCCCAGCCGTTCTATCCAAATGTTGGACCACTTTATCCGTTCCTTTGTAATCAGGTCTCCCTCGTGGAGTTCCAGTTCCCTTCTTAGAACATAGTCCCTCGTTTCGTAGTTACCCTTAATTTCTACCCAACGGGTGTAGGTCGGAGGGCTTTCCCTTACCTCCACGAGGAGATTTACAACCTTCTTCCTTACGTCGGGTTTGGGTATAATATAGACCTTTGTAAAGTAAAGTCCGAGGTTTTGATATTTATCCAAAATGGTGTTTTTAAGTTTACCGACCAACTTTTGGTCGTAGTAGTAGTCGTTCCTTTTGAGTTTGTGGAAGAAGTCCTTTGTAAGCTCTTTGTAACCGAAGTAGTTATTTCCCTTTATTTCAACCTTACCTATTTTGTAACGGGGTCCCTCGTGAATGTAAAGGATTACCTTAACCCACTCTTTACCGACTTTTTTTATCTCATACCTTTCAACCCTGCCCTCAAAAAATCCCTTACTCTTTAGGAAGCGGTTTATGTTTTCAATGTCGTTTTCCAAAATCTCTTTGGCGAAGGGAGGGTGAAATCTAAAGAGGAATATATTGGGTTCTTTAAGTTCCATTACGTCCTTTATGTCGTCGGGGTCTAATTGCTTTAACCCTTTAATAACTATTTCATCTACGTATTGGGGAGTTCCCTCCTTTATGTAAAAAACCAACTTGGAAGCACCTTTGACGGGAACTATTTTGTAGCTAACCTTTACATCGGGATAACCTTCCAAGGCGTAGCGGAGTTTTATCCGCCTCACCATCTGTTCTATCTCTTCAAGAGAGAGTGGACGCCCTATGGGAACCAGTTTTTTTATCTTTAGTTTTTCCTCCACCGCGGGTCCCGAAATGTAGGAAGTTTGTTCCTCTAAAACCTCTTGTGGGTTTTCGGGAACGCCTATAGCCTTTCTAAGTTCTTCGCTACTTAATTCCTCATTACCCACAAATTGGACATCGTAGACTACGGGTAAATCTTTAACCTTTATTAGGAGTTTTACGCCGTTTTTTCCCTCTTGGCGGTATACACCTATGTATTCAAAAGCACCTTTGCGGTAGGCGTTTTTTACAGCCCTATAGATGTAGTCGGGAGAATAAACCACTCCCTTGTGGAGGTTGAGAAGTTTTAAAACCTCTTTGTCGGTTAGATATTTATTTCCTTCAACCTTTACGGTGGATATTACCCCTTGGGAAAAAGCCAAAGAGGTGAAAAGGAAAAAACTTAAGAGAGCAATTGGGCGGTTTCCTCTTCCTTCTTTTTGCGAATCTTTCTTATGTAAGGTTTGCCCTGTTTTCCAACTTTCAGTTCTATCTCTCCCACACCCTTGAGGGTTCCCCTTAAAAGTTCCTCCGCTATCAGGTCTTCCACTTCCCTCTGTAGTCCCCTCTTGATGCTTCTGGCTCCGTATTCCGGTTTGTAATACTTGTCTATGAGCCAATCCACGAAGCTTTTGTGGAGTTTTACCTCTATCCCCCATTCCTTCAACCCTTCGTTAATCTCTTTGAGATGTAAATCAATAATTTTAGCTATCGCATCTTTGCTTAGAGGTTTGAAGACTATAATGTCGTCAAGCCTGTTTAAGAATTCGGGGGTAAAGTAGCGTTTCACTTGGTCCATTACATTCTTTTTCATTTCTTCGTAATCTATAAGTCCGCTTTCTTGTTCAAAACCGACTTTACCCCTTTCCGCAATCATCCTCGCCCCGAGGTTGGAAGTCATTATGATTATCGTGTTGCTAAAGTCCACAGTCCTTCCGAAAGAGTCGGTAAGTCTCCCGTCGTCAAATATTTGCAAGAACAGGTTAAACACATCGGGGTGTGCTTTCTCTATTTCGTCAAAGAGTATTACCGAATAGGGTCTCCTTCTTACCGCCTCCGTCAGTTGTCCCCCTTCCTCGTATCCAACATATCCGGGAGGTGCGCCTACCAACTTGGAAACGGTGTGTTTCTCCATAAATTCCGACATGTCAAACCTTATTAGGGCTTCTTCGCTTCCGAATAGGTATTCAGCCAACGCCTTGGCGGTTTCCGTTTTACCAACACCGGTGGGTCCCAAGAACATAAACACCCCGATGGGTCTTTTCTTTCTGTGTAAACCTATGCGGGAACGCCTTAAAGCCTTCGCTATCCTCTCTATGGCGTGGTCTTGCTCCAAAACCCGCTTTTTGAGTTCCTCTTCTATCTTTAGGAGTTTTTCCATTTCCGTTTCGGTAAGTCTTTTTACGGGAACACCGCTCCAGCGGGATATAACTTCCGCCACATCATCAACGGTAACTTTGGGTTTGTCCTTGCTAAGCTTTTGTTTCCACTCACTCTTTAGGGTTTCATACTTAGCGCGTAGCTTTAGCTCCTTATCCCTTATTTTTATAGCCTTTTCGTAGTCTTGCTCCTCCACCGCTTTGCGTTTTTCCTCCTCCAACTTTTTAATCTGCTCTTCCAAGTTCTTGATTTCGGGCGGTAGCTCGTAACTCCTTATTTTTACCAATGCTCCCGCCTCGTCTATAACATCTATAGCCTTATCGGGTAGTTGCCTATCGGGTATGTATTTCTCGGAGAGTTCAACCGCCTTTTCAAGGGCGTCTAAGGTGTATTCAACGCCGTGGAATTTTTCAAATCTATCCTTAAGTCCCAAAACGATTTTTTTGGCATCTTCTACGGTGGGGGCGTTTACCATTACCGGTTGGAAACGCCTTTCCAAAGCTCCGTCCTTTTCTATGTATTTTCTGTATTCGTCAACGGTGGTTGCCCCGATAATTTGAATTTCTCCCCTTGCGAGGGCGGGTTTTAGCATATTGGACGCATCTATGGAACCTTCCGCGCTACCCGCACCCACTATGGTGTGGAGTTCGTCAATAAACAGAATGATGTTTTTGTTTTTCTCCAACTCCTTGAGGATGTTTTTCAGCCTTTCCTCAAACTGTCCGCGGTATTTGGTTCCCGCAACAACCGCCGCCATATCAAGGGCGATAATCCTTTTGTCCCTTAGGGGTTCGGGAACTTTACCCTCCACTATGCGTTGGGCAAGTCCCTCCACTATTGCGGTTTTTCCAACCCCCGGTTCCCCTATCAGGACGGGGTTATTTTTCCTCCTCCTTAGGAGTATCTGGATAACCCTCTCTATTTCCTTTTCCCTTCCTATTACGGGGTCAAGTTTTTTCTCCCGTGCCAATTTGGTGAGGTCTTTTCCGAATTTATCCAAATTGGGTGTGGGTGCGCTTTTCTTTTGCTCCTGTTCGGGAACCTCTCCCAGCAAGTGCAAAATTTCCCTTCTTACCGCGTATTCATCCAATCCGAAACTCCTTAAGACTCTTCCGCCTAAACCGGTTTTTTCCCTAACCACCGCCAAAAGTAGGTGTTCCGTTCCCACAAAGGGGTGGTGGAGAATTCTCGCCTCCTCTATGGCTATTTCTATAATCCTTTTGGCGTCGGGAGAAAAGAGTATTTCACCCTTGAAGTTACCTTTAGTTATTTGGGCGAGAATACTCCTTTTTACCTTATCCGTGGAAAGTCCGAATTTGGAAAGAACCAAATGGGTTATTTCATCATTTTCCAAAAGTGCCAAAAGTAGGTGTTCGCTTCCCAAATAGTTATGTCCGTATTCGGAAGCTATATCTT
>QOAS01000157.1 GCA_003972855.1 Gammaproteobacteria bacterium
TGCTTTTGCCCACGGTTTTAACATTCACTTTAGGCAAATAGTTCCTCCCCCGACGGTGGATGTTTTTATGGTTGCCCCCAAAGGTCCCGGACACTTAGTCCGTTGGATGTATGAGGAAGGTAAAGGTGTTCCCGCATTGGTTGCGGTATATCAGGACTACACCGGTAACGCATTAAATATCGCCTTGGCTTACGCTAAAGGTATAGGTTCCACCCGTGCGGGTGTTATAGAAACCACCTTTAAAGAGGAAACCGAAACCGACCTCTTCGGAGAGCAAGCGGTTTTATGCGGAGGGGTAACCGCCCTTATAAAAGCCGGTTTTGAAACCCTCGTTGAGGCCGGATATCAGCCCGAGGTAGCCTACTTTGAGTGTTTGCACGAACTTAAACTCATAGTAGACCTTATTTACGCCCACGGTATAGCGGGTATGAGATATTCCATTTCCGATACCGCGAAATACGGTGATGTTACCAGAGGAGACAGAATATACGAAGTTATAAAACCCGTTCACAAGAAAATATTGGAAGAAATTCAAAGGGGAGAATTTGCCCGCGAATGGATTTTGGAAAACCAAGCAAACAGACCGGTTTACAACGCACTGCTTGAGAGAGATGCCAACCACCCTATAGAAGAAGTGGGAAGGAAGCTCCGCGAAATGATGCCTTGGTTAAAATCCAAAGACCTCAAGTAAACCTTTCAATTCTGTAACCCCTTATAAAGTCTTCCCCTTTTACTTTTTTCCCTTTGGGATTTATCAACTCCAAAATTTTTACCACTCTTTGGTCTCCGCATACCACGTATAAACCATCTTTGTTGTTCGGGTAAATCGTTCCCGCCGGAAGGTCGGACTTTATATCGGTAACCTTCGCGGAGAGTATTTTTATCCTCTTTCCATTAAAGGTGGTATAGGTATTGGGATAGAGTGCCTTTATGCGGTCTACCACGCTTTGTGCCTCCGCTTTCCAACATATGCGGTATTCCTCTTTTGCAATAGGTGGTGCATAGGTGGCTTGGGAGTGGTCTTGCTCCTTAGGGGTTATTTTTCCCTCAATCCACCCCTTTAGGGTTTTCACCAATAATTTTGCACCTTTGGTTGCCAAACGTTCGCTCAAACTCACGATGTTGTCCTCTTCGTATATGGGTTCCTCCTCTTGGGACAAAATATCCCCGCTGTCCAAACCTTCGTTAATGAGCATTACGGTGTTTCCCGTAATCTTTTCTCCCGCCATTAGTGCGCGGTGAATAGGCGAAGCCCCTCGGTATTTGGGTAAAAGCGAGGCGTGAAGGTTTAAAGTTTTGTATTTGGGAAACTCAAAAATGCGTTTGGGAATAAGTTTTCCGTAAGCAACCACGATTGCCACATCGGGTTTTAAAGAGTAAAACCAATTTTTAAACTCCTCACTTTTTATCTTTTCCGGTTGGTAAACCAACTCCGAGAGCCCCAGTTCGTAAGCTTTTTTCTTTACGGGTGGAGGTGTGAGTTTTTTACCCCTTCCCGCGGGGCGGTCGGGTTGCGTGACGATACCCACAATTTGGATATCTTCCTCTTTTGTTAGCTCTTCAAGGGATGGAACAGCAAAAAGTGAAGTTCCGAAGAAAACCACTCTAAGCTTGGACATAAATTCTGTGTTATATTACCTACCCGATGGAATTGGAAGACAAACAGCTTCCGCTCTCCATTGCGGAGCTTTTGGAGGATAGCGACGAAACCAGCATAAAGGCTTACATACTGATTAAGGCGGACCCAAAAGAGATTGCCTCTATAATGCTCGCCCTTTCAACCTTTGAAGGTATCAGAACCGCCGATGTTGTTACGGGTCCCTACGACATTATCGTGTATGCGGAAGTTCCCGACCAATACGAACTGGGGCGGTTGGTGATAAACAAGATACACTCCCTTGAAGGGGTTAAAGAAGCTATCACATGCGTAGTGGTCAAAATATAGTCCTCTTTCTTTCCTCTCTGCCGGTTCCTAAAACCAACCGTTACATTCGGAGGAAAAACGGTTGGGTTTTCAAGTCCCCTCGGGTAACCTTGTGGGAAGCGAGGGCTTTATGGGAACTCCAAAACCAATACAACCAAGAGAGCTTAAAAAAACCCCTATCGGTTGAGGTTTACTTTTTCCTCCCTGACAAGAGGAAGAGGGATATAGACAATATGCTCAAAACCCTTTGGGATGTTTTAGAAAGGGCAAAAATCATTGAAAACGACGAGCTTATTTGGGAGACCAAAACGGTGAAGGTTAAAGATGCGGGTATTTCGGGAACGGTAATAGTTATAAAACCTTTCAGGAAACCCAAAAAGGTTTTGGAGGAATACGAAAAACGGCTTTCGGAATTTAAAACCATTATGAATTCTTAAATTTTTTAGACTAACCGCTTTCCAGTAATTCTCTGAGGATTTTGTTTACCAACTGGGGATTTGCCTTTCCTTTGGTTTTCCTCATAACTTGTCCTACGAGGAAACCCATAACCTTCGTTTGTCCGCTCTTGTATTTTTGAACCGCATCGGGGTTTTCCTTTAAAACCTCTTCCACTATTTGTTTTATCGTCCCTTCGTCGGTTATCTGTTTGAGTCCCTTTTCCTCCACCAATTGCTTTGCGGTTCTACCCGTTTGAATCATCTCCTTAAGAAGTCCTTTTGCGATTTTGACGGAGATTGTTCCGTCTTTTATCAGTTTTAAAAGCTCCGCCAGTTTTTCGGGGGTTACGGGGTTTTTCTCCCAAGGTATTTCAAAGTCCCTTAAGTTACCCAAAAGGTCGTTTAAAACCCAATTGGCTACCGCTTTAGGGTCGTCGTAGAGTTTTAAAACCTCCTCAAAGTAGTCCCCATACTCCTTGTGGTCTACTAAAGGTTTGGCAACCTTTTTGTCCAAACCGAGGTTTAGATATCTTTCCAACCTCTGGTGGGGAAGTTCGGGCATAGTTTCCCTTACTCGGTTTATCCATTCATCGGAAACCTTTAGGGGAAGTAGGTCGGGGTCGGGGAAGTAACGGTAATCTTCCGCCTCTTCCTTGGTTCTCATAGTGTAAGTTTTCCCCGTAGAGGGGTCAAAGGTTCTCGTCTCCTGAACGATTTCTCCTCCCTTTTCTTTGACCTTTATTTGTCTCTCTATTTCGTATTCCAACGCCTTTTGAACAAACCTAAAGGAGTTTACGTTTTTTATCTCCACACGGGTTCCCAATTTGTCACTCCCTTTGGGGCGGATGGAAATGTTTATATCGCACCTGAGTTGTCCCTTTTCCATATCCGCGTCGGAAACGCCGATATAACGCATTACGTTCCTAAGGGTTTCCAAAAATACCCTTGCCTCCTCGGGTGAGTTGATGTCGGGTTCGGTTACTATTTCCATTAGGGGGGTTCCCGCCCTGTTTAGGTCTACAAAGGTTTTTTTACCCTCGTGAATGTTTTTTCCCGCGTCTTCCTCCAAATGTAACCTTCTTATCCTTACCCTCTTTGTAGTTCCGTCGCTTAGTTCTATGTTGAGGTATCCGTTGGTAGCCAAAGGAAGTTCGTATTGGGAAATTTGGTAACCCTTGGGAAGGTCGGGATAGAAGTAATGTTTCCTCGCAAATACCGAAAGGTTGTGTATTTTGCAGTTTAAAGCCAATCCCGCCCTAATGCCGTATTCAACCGCCTTTTTATTTATAACGGGGAGAGCCCCCGGCATTCCAAGGCATACGGGACAAACATTGGTGTTAGGTTCCGCTCCGAATTCCACCTTACAGGCGCAAAACATTTTGGTGTCGGTTTTCATCTGAACGTGTATTTCAAGACCTATAACTGCTTCCCAGTCGCTTTTGGGCATAGAAGGAATAGTTTAAAAAACGAGGAACATGTATAGGAGATACAAAAGACCATTTAACACCAAAAGGTATCCGTAAACCTTTCCTTTAAACCTTATTTGGTATAAAACCGAAAGGCTTCCCAAAAGGGCTATAAACCCCGCAATGATACCGCTTCCGCCTATATCCCAATCGGTGAAAAGCAGACCAACCGAAACCGGAATGGTTGATTGAAAAACCATTGCACCGGTAATGTTTCCAAAGGCAAGTTCGTATTTACCTTTGATACCCCAAAGGAAGCTGTTAAACTTTTCGGGTAATTCCGTCGCTACGGGGGAAACCAATAGGGAAAATACAAGGGGAGTTATACCAAGGGAATGGGATAAATTTTCTAAAGAGTGAACGAATATCTCTACCGAAACTAACAATACGAGTAGAGAGGACACCAATTGCACAGCGGAGGTAAATAAGTTCTCCGGCATTTTAAAATATTTGGAAAAGTGGAGAACTTCCCCACTTTCTACCGTTTCCCCTCCCTCTTTCAAAACATGATAAATGTAATATGCATATCCCACAAGTAATAAAATGGCAAAGAGTATTTTTAAAAGGTGAAAATCTTCCAAAAAGGCAAGTAAAATTGCGGGTGGGAAGAATAAGGTAAAGAAAGTTAAATCCCTTCTTATCAAGAAGGTATCGGTATTTATAACTTTATCGCCCCTCAAAATGGAAGATAAACCTATTATCAGAAAACCGAGAGTGGCAAGCATAAACGGTGCGCCGAGAATAGCACCATTTGCTATATGTTCCTTTGCGGAGGGGGAGCCAAATAGAAGGGCTACTATGGGAACCAAGGTTTCGGGTAAGGCGGTTCCAACCGCGGCGAGCAAACTTCCCACAACGCCGTGGGATAGATTTAGACGGTCTCCTATATCTTCAACCGCATTGGTAAAAAGTTCCGCGGATATCAAAATTCCTATTAATGATGCAAAGAAAAGAACAACTTCCATTTAAAGGATATTTAAAAGCAGAAAACCCTAAGGGAAAGGAAGATTTAAAACCCTGCGGGTAGTTCTTTGTAACAGAACCACCAATCAAGGCATTGGTATTCGCCGTTTTTAGCCCCTTCCAATCTCTGTTTGGCTTGTTTAGCGGTGGTTGCGGGGGGAACTATAACGTAATCTTTTCCGTCAAAGATTTCGGGACCGTGCCAGTTAATTTTATCCGCATACCAGTTGGCGGGGGTTGCAACGCCGTATTTGTCGGTGGTTTGCAAGGCTTTAACAAGCCTTATAATTTCGGGAATATTCCTTCCGTTTTCAAGCGGGTAGTAAAGTATTGCGCGGATAATTCCTTTGTTGTCCACCACAAAAACAGCCCTGACGGTATCAACCCCTCCTTTAGGAAGCATATTTAGTGTTTTGGCAACTTTACCGCCCACGTCCGCAATAATGGGAAATTCAATTTGAACACCGGTGTTTTTCTTAATCCACTCAATCCACTTAATGTGAGACCAAACTTGGTCTTCGGACAACCCTATGAGTTCGGTATTGAGGGCTTTAAATTCCTTGTAGTGTTTTTGGAATTCCACAAACTCGGTGGTGCAAACGGGTGTAAAGTCCGCGGGATGGGAAAATAGCACAAACCACTTACCCCTATTGGTGTAGTAATCGGGCAAAACTATAGTTCCGTGGGTAGTCTGAACTACCATACGGGGAAACTTCTCACCAATAGCGGGGACAAAAGTTTTTTCTTCGGCAGTAGCGGTTGTTGTAACAGCGGGTTTGTCCACGGTGGGGGCAACGGTATCCGTATTCAAACCACAAGCGATGGAAG
>QOAS01000069.1 GCA_003972855.1 Gammaproteobacteria bacterium
CCAACACAAACAAGAGCAGATACCTATTGATGAATTGGTTTATGGGCTTTTAATTATGGCATTGGTGGACGAAGAAGGAAGGGTAGTAGACATTTGGATAAAGCCAGCGTCAATGAATGAAATAAGAGCCTTAAAGGAAAGATTGCTTTCCAGTAGTTATTTAAGAGCGGTATTAGAAGGCAAAGAGTTGATGGGGGATAAAGGTTACAGAGGAATAGAAGGGTTAAAGATAGCGGAGAGTAAGGAAGAAAAAAGGAAAAGACAAATAGTAGAGGTGTTTTTTGCGAAATTAAAGTTTTTGGAACTGAGTGGGTGGAGGTATAAGCTTACTATTCTTACCTATCTAACAGCTTTGGGGGTCGCTTCCTATGCACTATCCTAATTTCTCACTTAGCGTATAATAACAATGTTAGTAAACATAATTTTTTCCGAAACGGGGGTTTTATATAGGGATGTCCAAAATATCTTCACCCGTATAGAGAAAAATCCAGTTTTTTCCTCCTACGATTTGGCTATTTTCGTAATACCTCCCATTTACGATAAAGAAGTGGTGAAAAGTTACCTAAAAAATTTTTTTGGGGGTAAACCTTTCATTGCATTCTATAGCAACTTTGTAGGTTCTAACGACTTTTTTACCGAAAAAGGTTTGGTCGGAATATTCTTAAAGAAGGCTTATGAAAATTCATTTTGCGAAATAAAGATTTTTGAAAACCTTGAAGGTTTTAAACAATACATTGCAAACAGAAACACCAAAAGTTTTGTCCATTTGATTTTTGTCCCCTATCCGTTGGTCAATTTCCGTCAAAAGTTTAAGTTCTTTGAAGGTTTTGAAAATGTAAAGACCGAGATAAGCGGGCTTATAACCGCAGGTTACGATTACGACAGAGAGTATCCCATTATTGTAAACGGCAAGGAAGTAAAAGATGGGCGGATAGCGGTTTTAACCTTTAACAACCTAAAAGGGTGTTTGGCAAGTTCAATAAATTTCAAGAAAATAGGTCCACCCTTTGACTTCACTTCCGAGGATACCTATAAGCTGAAAACGGTAGATGGACAAGATGCAATAGATTTCTTCTTAGAAATTTTAGAAAGGGAAACAAATGAACTAAGCCCCGAAATATTGGTAGGTTTTCCTATGCTTGTAAAAAATGAAAATGACAATTATAGAAAATTGGTTAGATTTCCCAAAGAAGTCAGAGATGGGGAATTAATTTTTTGGGCTAACCTTCCCGAAAAAGGACAGTTTCATTTTGTGTATCTCCTCCCCGATAGGGTAAAGGTAAAAAATATTCTCAAAAGACATTGTAAAGGTTTTTATCCCGTTTCCGATTTTGCTATTTTCTTTTATTGTGTAGGAAAATCCGCCTTCGTAAATCCCAAGGAAGATGCGGAATTCATAGGAAAAAGACTCTCTATTCCCTTTGTTATTGTCGGTTCTTACGGAGAGATATTTACTTTTAACGAAAAAATTTACATGCTAAACGGTTCTACAACTTTTTTGCTCCTAAAAGAGGGATTTGAAAATGATGAAAGTTAAGCTATCTCGCGAACAAATTCTTTTGGTTATTATTGAGGCGGCGGTAAAAAAATTTGAAATAATCAATCAAAAACTTCAAGAACAGCTATACCGCTACAGCGTAACCAATCTTTTTAATAGGAAATATCTTCTTGAAAAAGGCAACCAATATTTGAAAGAGGGTAAATATAACACCCTCGCGGTGATTGATATAAGGAATTTGAGAACCTACAACGAAATATTCGGTTATGAAACCACCGATAGGATTTTAAAGGCTTTAGCTCAAAAAATAAGGGAGTATTGCGAAAAAGGTTGTTTAGTAGGAAATTTAGATTCGGGTAGATTTTGGATTTTAACACATATTGAGGGAAAAAAACGGGAGGAAATAGTAAAGGAAAAAGCCAAAGGTTTAATTAAATTTTTAGCGGAGGACGAATTGAAGATAAAAATAGGCAGTGAAGATTTACTAATTCTCGTTTCTCTAAATGTAGGAATTGCTTTTTATCCCGAACATGGAAGAGATATAGGCGAACTCCTTATGTCGGCGGAAATGGCAACCGACAGGGCTAAGGATAAAGGGATAAACACCTTTACTTTGTTTCAGGAGGATTTTAAAAAAAATGTAGAGGAAAACATCTGGATAGAGGAGCAACTTAGGAAGTCTATAAAAACCGGGCGTATAGAGGAGCAAATATACCCCGTATTCCAAGTAAGGGTTAATCCCCGTTTAGGAAAGGTTACGGGTGTAGAAGTCCTTATGAGATGGAAGTTACACCCGAGAATTTTCAAGGTGGTCTTAGTGGCGGAAAAAACGGGACTTATAAAGGAATTGTTCAATGTATTGGTCAAAAAAACGGTTCCAGTAATAAAGTCCGCGTTAAGTATATATCCCTCTCTTTCCTTTGGGTTTAATATATCTCCCGCCCAACTGGGGTCGGTTGAAGAGCTAAGGAAAACCCTTGACCACCTAATTAAGGAAGGAATAGAACCTCAAAAGGTTCAATTGGAAATAACAGAAACGCAAATTTTGGAGAATAAACAAGTAGAAGAAACTCTGATAGAGTTTGCAAAAAAAGGGTTTAAACTGGTTATAGACGATTTCGGGAGAGGTTACTCCTCTTTTGACCGTCTCAAAACTTGGGAAATTTACGGGGTTAAAATTGACCGTTCCCTAATAGTGGACATTCCCCAAAAGGTTAAACAATTCGGCGACCAAGTGAGGGAATTCAAATTTCTAAAGAACCTCGTCGGTTTCTTGAAAAATATGGGTTACGCGGTTACGGTAGAAGGAGTGGAAACCCCCGAAATGGTAGAATTGGCAAAACAGCTGGAAGTGGACGAGGTGCAAGGGTTTTATTACTCCAAACCGGTTGACGAGGAAACCTTTATCAAATGTCTTAAAGAGTGGAGCAAAATGGGTAAGTGTCCCTTTAGCGGGAATTAAAATTTTATGTTAAAAATCCCTTTTGGAGGAATTTAATGCCCGCAAAGGTTTATGTTGTTACTTCGGGAAAGGGAGGAGTGGGAAAATCCACCGTAACCGCAAATGTTGCCACCGCTTTGGCAAAATTGGGTAAAAAAGTCTTGGTTTTAGATGCGGACATCGGTCTCCGAAATTTGGATATGCTTTTGGGATTGGAAAACCGCATAGTCTACGATATCCTTGATGTGGTAGAGGGGAGGGCTACACCCGATAAGGCTTTTATAAAGGACAAGAGGGGACTTCCGCTCTACCTTATTGCGGCAAACCAAACAAAAAACAAAGATGCCATAAGTCAAGAGCAGATGACCGATTTGGTCAATCACCTCAAGGAGGATTACGATTTTGACTATATCTTTATAGATTCCCCCGCGGGAATAGAACAAGGTTTTAAAAATGCCGCTTCACCGGCGGATGCCGCTTTGGTCGTTGTAAACCCCGAAGTAGCCTCCGTTAGGGATGCGGACAGGGTTATAGGACTTTTGGAGAATATGGAAAAAAACGAAATATACCTAATCATAAACCGCATAGATTGGAAAAAGGTTAAAAAGGGCGAGATGATGTCGGTAGACGATGTAAAGGAAATTTTAAAAATACCCGTTTTGGGTGTTGTCCCTTACGAAGACAAAATGGTGGATTTCACAAACAGAGGTATTCCCATAGTTTTGGAGGAAAAATACAACGCTTCCAAGGCGTTTATTGATATTGCAAAAAGAATAAACGGTGAAGATGTTCCTTTAAAATTCTACGGGGAGAAAAAAGGTTTCCTAAGCTTCCTCTTTGGCGGATAATTGGGAGGGTTTTAAGGAATGGGTCTCTTTGATTTTTGGAAAAGAAGAAAAAATACCAGTGCGCAAGAGGCAAAAAGAAGGCTCACAATGGTTTTGGAATACGAAAGGAAAAATTTACCCCCCAACTTTGCGGATAGATTGAAGGAAGACCTAATAAGTGTTTTTGCCAAATACAACATTTTTGACGTGAACAACATAGAGGTGGAAATCAAGAAGGCGGAAAGTGACACCACGGAGGAACTCTGGATTTCCATACCATTTAAGGAGTAATGGTCTATCTGCTCCTTAGGAGGTTTGTTCAAGGTTTTTTTATCCTCTTTGGGGTTTCCCTTCTCAGTTTCCTAATAATTAAACTTTCGCCGGGAAGTATTTTAGACCAATTGAAGTTAAACCCCTCTATTTCTCCCGAAACCTTAAAGATGCTTGAGGAGGCTTACGGACTTAACGAAAATCCCATTATTCAGTTTTTTAAATGGTTTAAAAACGCCCTATTTTTTGACTTCGGCTATTCCCTGCAGTATCACGCCCCCGTAACGGAGTTGATTGCGGAAAGACTTCCCAATACCTTAGCCTTATCGGTAGGTTCCGCCCTTTTGTCTTGGATTTTGGCTTTTCCTTTGGGAATTTTGTCCGCCTATTTTAAAAACAGACTTTTAGACCGTCTTATTCTCACCTTTTCCTATACCTTTGCCTCCATTCCTAACTTCTTCCTCGCCTTTTTGCTAATGGTTTTGGCGGTAAAAACGGGCGTGCTTCCCGTAGGGGGAACCCACAGCCCCAATTACGAATCCCTACCCCCTTTGGAGCGTTTTTTGGATTACCTCAAACATTTGGCACTACCCCTTACCGTTTTAACCCTCGTTCAAACCGCGGGATTGGTAAGGCTCGTTCGGAGTTCAGCAATAGAGGTTTTGGAAAGTCCCCTAATGGTTTACCTAAAGGCAAAGAATGCCCCTCTAAAGGTCAAACTCAAACACCTGCTCCGCAATATGTCAAACCCCTTTATAACCCTTATAGGTTTTGAAATTGCCAATTTGGTTTCGGGTGCGGGTTTGGTTGAAATTATCACCGGTTGGCCGGGAATAGGAATGCTAATGCTTGAGGCGGTGCTTTCAAAGGATATTTTCTTGGTTATGGGAAGCCTGTATATAGGAACACTTTTGCTGATAGTAGGAAACCTCATTGCGGACATTTTGCTCTTGCTAAACGACCCGCGGATAAGAAGCAGAGAAACGGGCTAATCCCCTTTTATCTTTTATTACCTTTGTGAGAAGAAAATTGGCGGTTCTCCTAAGCGGTGGGGTTGATAGTTCGGTAGTAACCTATTTGGTTAAAAAAAACAACCCCGACGCCCAAGTGGTTGCCTTTACCCTTCTCCTTTACGGGAATGAGGAGGACATAGAAAACGCCCAAAGGGTGTGCAAGTTTTTGGGTATCCCATGCGAGGTTTTAGACCTTAGAAAACCCTTCCGAGAAAGGGTAATTTCCTACTTCCTAAACGAGTATAGGGAGGGGAGGACTCCCAACCCCTGTGCGGTTTGCAATTGGGAAATAAAACTCGGTCTGGCGGTGGATATTTTAACCGAGGAGGGTTTTGAAAAGATATACACCGGTCACTATGTTAGAAAGGTAAACTTTCAAGGTTACACCACCTTAGCCCGCCCCAAGGATAGGGAAAAAGACCAAACCTATTTTTTGGCACTTTTAAAGCCCGAAATGTTGAAACACTTGGAGTTCCCTTTGGGGGATTTTACAAAGGAGGAGGTTAGACAAATTGCCAAAGAGATAAACCTTCCCACAAAGA
>QOAS01000117.1 GCA_003972855.1 Gammaproteobacteria bacterium
GTATCGGAAGCGGTAATGTATGTTAGGGAACCTTTAGAGGTTGTTTAACTTTCGGAAATTTCCTTTAGGGGTTTGGCATGTTCGGGAATGAGGTCGGGAATACCGTCGGTAATTTCGTAATAGACCTCGCAAGTTTGACATATAAGAATGTTTTTCCCTTCGTTGTAAACTAAATCACCCTTACAGGTAGGGCAGGCTAAAATTTCCAACAAATCTTGGGCAAGTTTTTCCTTTTTCTCCATTAAGGTTAGATAAAATAACACTCCTTACTATGCGTGTTAAAGGACCCTCCTCCAGAAGGAGAAAGAAAAAAATACTCAAATTGGCAAAAGGTTTTTACGGAAGAAGGAAAAACTACAGGAAGGCTAAAGAAGCGGTAATGAAAGCCCTCTACTACCAGTATGTCCACAGGAGACTCAGAAAACGCCAAATGAGGAGACTGTGGATTGTAAGGATTAACGCCGCGGTTAGAAATTACGGACTAAATTACTCAAGATTTATCCACGGTCTCCAAAAGGCGGGTATAGAGCTTGACAGAAAAGTTTTGGCGGATATTGCGGTAAGAGACCCCGAAGCCTTCAAACAATTGGTAGAAAAGGCAAAACAAGCTTTAGCCGCTTAAATCCCGTTGAATTTAACACCTTGACCTTTGTCAGTTTCTCCTTAAACCTTGTCTATAATTTCTAATATTAAGCAAGTAGAGGTGGTTCCTTAGCCCGGTAGGGGGCGACGAGGTTTCGACGGGGACAGGTCGGGTCCCGAGGAGCAGGCCGGGTGGCACCCGTAACAGCCAAGCGCAACAGCTCCCGAAGCTGAGCTCGCAATGGCTGCCTAATTGACGGCAGCCCGTCCTTAGGTGGCTCGCACCCGGCTACCTAAGGGCGTCAAATTAGGGTGCTGGGGCTTTGTCCCTTGCCCGTCGGGGGCAAAGCCGACATCTTAGACGGGACCCCTTGCGGGAGTTTGCCGGTGGACGCCCGCAAGGCGGTATAAAACACCGGCTAAGCCTGTAGAGCCTCGGAGACCCGGCGTCTCCGGACGCGGGTTCGATTCCCGCCGCCTCCACTGGGCGTTGCCCTTAAAATTAACCTTAAGTCACAATGATTATCAGAAAGGTATTCCCCTCAAAGGATATCGTTGAAATCCAAGAGGAACTTAGGAAACTTTACGGCGATAACTTTGTCGTTATAGAAATCAATCACATAAAGAAGTATCCCCTACCTTTTATCCCCCTATTCGGTAAGGAATACACCGAGGTAATCATAGAGATAAGCGACCAACCGAAACGCCAAGAGCAAAAAGAGTTTAAAAAAGAGGTTTTGGAAGAGGTAATCCTTAAACAATTGGAGGAACTAAAGAAGGAACTCCAATCCTTAAAAGCCCAACAACAGCAGGTTAAAAAGGTTACCGTAAAGGTTGTAAAAAAAGACGCCAACCTCAAGGAGGAGGATAAAAAATTTTTAAACCAACTGGGAGACGAGGCTTTAGAGCTGTTAGACCTCCTTTGCGATAGGGGTTTTGACGAAGAGGTGGCGGTAAAGATACTCAAAGAGGCGACGGGATACGACATAGAAAACGATGTTTTTGACCTAAAGGATAGTCCCAACAAGGTTTTATCGTCCGCTTTTTCAAAACTTTACGGGTTTAAGGATTTAGAGCAAGAAGAACCCCAAAAGGTGATAGCTCTCGTGGGACCAACCGGCGTTGGAAAAACCACCACCATAGCCAAGATAGTTTCCAACTTGGTTTTAAACAGTCGGAAAACGGTGGGAGTTATATCGCTGGACACCTTTAGGGTAGGAGGAGCGCAAAGATTGGAAAGTTTTCTAAAGGTTTTGGAGGTGCCATTTAGAAAGGCGGATACCAAAAAGGCTTTTGAAACCGCCTTGGAAGATTTTGCGGACAAAGAGTTTCTCTTTATTGACATAGCGGGAAGAAGCGTATACGACGAACTGAGTTGGAAAGAGATTTTTAACATCCTCTCCGACCTTCCGGAGGAAAAACTTCTTCCCCTCCTTACGGTAAGCTTTAATATGCACCCCGATGCGGTTTTGGAAATATACGAACACCTAAAGGGGTACCCCCTAAAGGGACTTATCCTCACAAAGGCGGACGAAACTTCCAAAAGGGGTGCGATATTTACCGCAGTTGAAAAGATGGATTTGCCACTCTATTACTTTACAAACGGGCAGAAAGTTCCCCACAATATACTTTTGGCGACTCCCTCCAACTTGGCGAAACTTATTTTGGAAACGGAGTAGTAGGGAGCTATGGATAGGGAAAAGCAGTTAGCCCTTTTTGAAAAGGGGGTAGGCTACAAAAAAATTCCCTACATTGCGGTTGGCGGAGGCAAAGGGGGGGTAGGAAAAACCTTTGTTACCTATCTTTTGGCAAAGAGATTGTCTAAGCGGGGAAGGGTTTTGGTTCTTGATGCGGATATGGGACTTCCCGACTTTTACATTCTAAGCGGGGTAAAGCCCTACCGATACCTTGAGGATTACTTTGAAGGCAGGGCTACCCTTGACGAGATTACCACCGAGGTTGAAAAAAACTTCCACCTCATATCCCCGCGAAGCGGGAATGATTACCTTTTGAGTTTAGACCCCAAAAAGGCTCAAGAGCTTTTGAATAAATTGGACGAGTTTATTGTCGGTTCTTACGACTACTTTTTGATAGACTTGGGGGCGGGAATTCACAAGATTAACCAACTGATTTTCGCCTCGGTGGATTATCCCTTACTGGTTTTAAATCCCAACATAATGTCAATAATAGACGCCTACGGGGTGGTTAAAACCGTATTTCAAAACTACCGCAGGACTTACTTTTACGCGGTCGTAAACCAAGTTAGGGAAAAAAGGGAATATCAAAAAACCGTAGGCGTTTTGGACAAATCCGCCAAAAGTTTCCACAAAAATATACATATAGAGGGGGTGGGCTTTATCCCTTACACCCCTTCGGTTGCCCAAGGAGAGATTCCCAAGAAACTCTACGAGAGGGCGGACGAGATACTTTCAAACCTCCTCAAGGGAGAATACAAAAAGGAAACCAAAGGGGGTTTTTGGTCAAAAATCGCCTCCTTCTTCGGTAGATAGGCGATTAGTCAAACATAGCGTTAACGAATTTTTCCACATCAAAAGGCTCAAGGTCTTCTATCGCTTCACCTATCCCGATAAGCTTTACGGGAATTTTTAAGGTTTTACAAATCGCCACTATCGCACCGCCTTTGGCGGTTCCGTCCAGTTTGGTAAGAACAATACCGCTAATATCCACCGCGGAGGAAAAGAGCTTTGCCTGATTTATGGAGTTTTGCCCTATGGTGGCGTCTAAAACGAGCAAAATCTCTTCGGGACCTTTCTCGTCAAACTTTTTAACAACCTTTACCAATTTTTGCATTTCTCTAAGTAGGTGTTCCTTTGTGTGGAGGCGTCCCGCGGTATCAACCAAAACGGTGTCGTAATTTTCCTCAAAAGCCTTTTTAAGTCCCCTATAGAGAACCGCACCGGGGTCGGTTCCCTCTTTGTCCCCCACAAATTCGGCGTTGGCTCTGTTTGCCCACTCTTTTAGTTGTTCCGTAGCCGCCGCCCTAAAGGTGTCGCACGCCACTATCAAAACCTTTTTACCCTCTTTGGTAAGTTTGTAGGCGAGTTTCCCTATAGTGGTGGTCTTTCCGCTACCGTTTATTCCCACAAACAGCACAACCGAAGGTTTCCTCGTAAGCCGGAATTTCCCCTTGCAGGAGGAGAGGATTTCTTTAAATCTCCCCTTTAGGTAGTCCTTAACTTCCTCCGCACTTTTAAAGTTTTTCTCCCTCACCTCCTCCGTAAGGCTAACAGCGGTATCAACCCCTATATCCAGCTTTATCAGTAGCTCTTCCAATTCCTCGTAAAATTCCTCTCCCAACTCGCTTCTTTTAAAAAAGTTTTCCAATCCCAAAACTTTGCGGGTTTTTTTAAGTCCCCTTTTGAATTTTTCAAAAAGGCTTTCCTTCTTGGGTTCTTTCTCCAGAAGTTTTGCAACCGCCAAAGGGGGCAGGTTTTCCTTACCGACCTCTTCAAGGAGTTTTTTAGCGGGTTCACTCTTTCCGCTTTCCACCAAGGCGGTGAAATAGATTTCCAGAAATTGGTTGTTTTCCCTATAGCGCTCCTTTAAAAGTTCAATAACTTTTTCGTATTTGCCCTCCTTTAGGAGTTTGTTTAATTCCTTTACCGATAACTCCTTCGGTTTTTCCTCTTTCTTCCTTCTCCAAAAAAAGCCAAAAACCATAGAGTATTAAGGTTAATGGCTAAAAGGCGGTTTTCCTTTAAATTTGTAACCCGCGAAGGTTCGGCCTTTATGGTTGCAACCCACTTGGTGGGGGGTATCATTGCGGGAACCCTGGTGGGGTATCTGTTTGACCAACTTTTTAAAACCCAACCGTGGGGACTTATAGGGGGGTTCTTTTTGGGGGTTATAGCGGGTTTTAAAAACGCCTATGCGGAAATGAAAAAGGCACTGGAAAAGCAAGACGGTGATACTAACCCCCGCCCTTGACGGTTCGGTATATAAGGTTTAACAAACCGTCAATGTTCCACTTTTTCTCTGCGGACACATAAATGTTGGGTATATCGGAAACCAACATTGAGTGGTCTAAGAAACTAACCTTTTCGGGGGAATCCACCAAACGGTCTACCTTGTTGAAGACGATAATCTGTTTAACCCCTTCCAGTTCAAGTTTTTTCAAAATCTCGTTTACGGTATCTATCTTTTCCAACCACTTAGGGTCGGACGCATCTACCACGTGCAAGATTATGTCCGCCTCCTGAACCTCTTCCAATGTTGCCTTAAAGGCTTCAATAAGTTCCGTTGGTAGTTTGTTTATAAAGCCAACCGTATCGGTAAAAAGAATTTTGAGGTCGGGATAAACAAATCGTGCGGAAGTGGTTGTGTCCAAAGTCGCAAAGAGCATATCTTTTCGGAAAACATCCCTACCCGTTAGGGCTTTCATTAAGGTAGATTTACCCACGTTGGTGTAGCCTACTATTGCAACCCTTACGAAATCCCCTTCGCGGGAGACCTCCTTTATTCTCCTTTTCCTCTGCTGTTTTCTCCGTTTTCTAATTTCTTCCAATTCCTGTTTTATTTTGTGAATTCTCTTTTTGATAATACGCCTTCTTATTTCCGCCTCCTGTTCACCGGGACCCCTTCCCCCTATACCACCAGCCTGACGCGAAAGGGCTTTACCCTTACCGTAAAGGCGGGGTAGCTCGTGCTGAAGTTTTGCCAGTTCCACCTGCAATTTAGCCTCTTTGGTTTTAGCCCTTCGGGTAAATATTTCTAACACCAAATCGGTTCTGTCCAAAACTTTGGCGTTTAACCTTTTTTCAAGCTCTTTTACTTGGGAAGGGGTTAAAGGGTCGTCAAATACAACGGTATCCGCTTTTGTTCCCTGTATCAGAAGGTTTAAATCGTTTACCCTTCCCTTACCTATGTAGGTTGCGGGGTCGGGTTTATCCCTCTTTTGGATAAGTTTTCCCAAACTTTACCGTTTACCGCCTTGACCAGTCCCGAAAGTTCCTCAACCGATTGGTAAA
>QOAS01000070.1 GCA_003972855.1 Gammaproteobacteria bacterium
TTCGGACGGCATCTATGTACTCAAAGATGAAAAGTGGAAAAGCGGTTTTTTAAAAGTTGCTAGAGCACAAGATGCACCCATACTTCCTATCTTTGTTGAAGCAAAAAATTCTTGGAGCTTTTACATGTTATCCTCAATCTATAAAAATTTTGGAACCTTGCAAGGTGATGGATAAAAGGGCTTTTCACATTTTTCCCTGTTCGCGGGATAAAAGGGCTTTGGAGGAATTCTTGGAGAGTTTAAAGGAGATAAAAATTCCCCTCGTCGGTTACAAGGTAAAAATCCCCCCTTGGTTGGAGGAAATAATAAACCCGATACTCTCAAAGGGAGGGGTAAATATGGAAGACTTTAAAAGGTGGAGGCTAAAAGGAGATTGGCGACCCCTCGTAGTGGAGGTAAAGGAAATAAGGAGATACCCCAAAAGTTTATCCTTTTTCCTACCCAAAGGGGCTTTTGCCACCGTTTATATTAAACAGCTGTGGCTTTTAGAGGTTTATCCTTAAACTTAAATGGGACAACGCGAAAAGCTAACCTTGGCATTTCTTTTATTTTTCCTTGCGGTGACGATTTACGGTGTGCGTTTGGCGGAAAACCTTAGAGGCTACGAGCTTTCCCGAGAAATAGCCAACGCTCTAATCCACACCTTGGAGTTTGCGGACAAAAACTTTCCCCACGAGGGATATGTTGATATAGGCTTTTCCGTTTGGGGAAATAGGGACATTCTGCACATAAACAGGTTTGACAACGAGGTCACTTCCGACAAAAACTTTACCTACAAAAGGGAAGGCTACACTATAAAATGCACCGTAGCCCGCGAGGGTGAATACTACCTCGTAACCTGCTTGGCGGAATAATTAAAACCCCTATGGGAACGAATATAGGAATTTTGCTTGACTTGGACGGGGTTCTGGTAAAGGATAAAAAACTCAACCTCTTTGGGGATACCACCGAGTTTCTAAACTTTTTGAGGGAGAAGGGAATACCCTTTAGGGTGGTTTCCAATAACTCCAGAGTTCCCCCCAAGGTTTTAAAGGAAAGGTTAGCCCAAAAGGGGTTGGTGCTAAAAGAGGGGGAACTGATAACCGCCTTGGCGGTTGCCCCCGACTACTTAAGGAGGTTTAACAGAGTTTTAGCCTTTTGTGAGGAGGAGGTTAAGGAATACCTACGCGGGGAGGGTGTCAATCTAACCGACGAGCCTTCCGCGGATGCGGTATTTATAGCCCAAAACCACGGGGTAACCTTTGAGGATATAAAAAAGGTCACCACCGCTTTGAAGGTGTTTAAAGCCAAACTGGTTGCGGTAAATACCAATAAACTGGCAAAGGATAGCGACGGACTTTATTACCCCGCCACCGGCTCTTGGGTAAAGATGTTTGTCCACGCCACCGATTACCCCGAAAGCGAAGTGGTAAGTTTGGGAAAACCCTCCGAGGAGTTCTTTAAACTCGCCCTCAAAGGTTTTGAGGATAAAGAGGTTTACTTTGCCAGTGACGACTTTTATACCGACCTCATTCCCGCGGAGAAATACAACCTAAAAACCGTATTTGTAACGACGGGAAAATACTCCAAAGAGGATATTGCAAAAGCCCAATACCGACCCTTTGCGGTGGTGAATTCCCTAAGGGAACTAAAGAGCTTGTTGGAAAAAGCCCTAAAGTGAGTATTTTTTAAACCTTATTATGTTGGAAAATGTAGCCCTAATAGGCGGAAGTTCCCATCCCACTTTAAACAAACAAATTTCCGAAATTTTGGGCATTCCCCTTACCGATACTTTGGTTACCCGTTTTTCCGACGGAGAAATTAGGGTTCAAATTAACGAGAGCGTAAGGGAAAAGAGGGTTTTCGTAATTCAAAGCCTTTGCCATCCCGCCAACGACAACATAATGGAAGCGCTTCTTTTGGTAGATGCGGCAAAGAGGGCATCCGCCAAAGAGGTTACGCTGGTAATCCCCTACTACGCCTACGCACGGCAGGACAGAAAAGACCAACCGAGGGTTCCCATAAGCGCCAAAGTTCTCGCCAATCTGATAGAGAGCGTGGGAACCGATAGGATAATAGCGGTAGACCTCCACGCGGAGCAAATTCAAGGATTTTTCAACATACCGGTGGAACACATTACCGCCATACCCCTCTTTGCGGAATATTTGCAAAACCAAAATATAGAGGATTTGGTTATAGTCTCCCCCGACGCGGGAGGGGCAAAAAGGGCGAGCAAATTGGCTAAAAAATTGGGAGCGGAAATTGCGATTATCTACAAAATGAGACCCCGTCCCAATGCGGTGGAAGTCTTTGATGTTATAGGAAACGTTGAGGGTAAAAACTGCGTAATAATTGACGACATAGTTGATACCGCTGGAACTTTAGTAGCCGCCGCGGAAATGCTTCTCTCCAAAGGTGCAAAAAGCGTTAGGGCTTGCATAACCCACGGAGTTCTATCGGGACCCGCGGTGGAAAGGATAAATAATTCCAAACTTACCGAGCTTGTAATAACCGATAGCATACCTACGGGAAACAAAGAAATAAAAATAAAAAAAGTGCTTCCTATAGCGCCTATTATTGCGGAAGTTATCCGTAGGGTTGTAGAAGGAAGACCCCTTTCTATCCTTTTTGAGTAAAACAAAACTTTTTATTTTCCCTTTTGGGTTAAACTTATTACATTTGGTTTTCAAAAGGAGGTATAGGAGGAGATGAAAAGAATAACCCTGAAGGCAATCCCTAGGAGGATAGGAAGAAAGAGCGAACTAAAGCGTATGAGAAAGGCGGGGTGGCTTCCCGCGGAGGTTTACGGTAAGGGTGTAGAAAACTTGCACGTTTACATATCCAAAAAAGACTTTGAAAAACTCCCCCACGGAGAGGCATTTCTTATAAACCTTGAAGTTGAAGGTGAAAAGGAACCCCGTATTTGTATTTTAAAAGAGGTTCAGACCGATTGGACGGGAACCAATCCCATACACGTAGATTTGCAGGACCTCACCCATACCGAGGAAATAGAAGCGGAAATTCCCGTTCACATTGTCGGAACTCCCAAAGGTATTGAAAAGGGAGGAACTTTGGAAGTTGCTATGCACACCCTTACCGTTAAAGCTCCCCCTGCAAAACTGCCCGAATACATAGAAGTTGATGTTTCCAACCTTGACGTGGGAGATGTTCTTTACGTTAAAGACATTCCCGTTCCCGAAGGAACTAAGATAATGGACAACCCCGACGAGGTTGTAGTCGTTATCCTTGAACCCGAAGAGGAGCAAACCGAAGGAGAAGAAACCGCGGAAGGTGGAGAGACCACCACTTCCTAAGGTGGTTCTTTCTCTTGACACTTTTTTGGACTTTTTTTATAATTACCTCTTCAGGTTCGGCAAAATCTTTCTCCTAAGCCGGAGTGGCGGAACTGGCAGACGCGGGGGATTCAAAATCCCCTGGGCCTCGCGCCCGTGCGGGTTCGACTCCCGCCTCCGGCACCACTAAAGTTTTCCCCACAATGGAGTAAACACCCATGGAGCAAAATAGGGACTGGTTTCACACCTTGGCGGTCGTTTATCCAATAGTCCTCTTTACGGTTGGTTTGATATTGATGCTTTGGCCAAAAAAGAAAAAGGGCGATAAAAAAGGAAAATGACGAAAAAAAGGGATACAATCGCCGCAATAGCAACCCCTTACGGGGAGAGTGCCATCGGTATCGTTCGTATGAGCGGTAGCGATGTCGCTCAAATCCTGAAAAAGGTTTTCAAAACCAAAGCCAAAACCCTAAAGCCCCGCTACGCCCACTACGGCTTTATTGTGGATAAAGACGGACAGCCCATAGACGAGGCGGTGGTGATTTACTACAAAGCCCCCCATTCCTATACCGGCGAAGATATGGCGGAAATAAACCTCCACGGAAACCCCCTTATCCTCAAAAGGGTTTTGCAGAGACTTTTGGAAGAGGGGGCAAGGCTTGCGGAACCGGGGGAATTTACCAAAAGGGCATTTTTAAACGGCAAGTTAGACCTAACCCAAGCGGAAGCGGTTGCGGAGCTTATATCCGCAAAGACCGAGCTGGCACGAAGGCTTGCCTTAAACCAACTTAGGGGAGCCCTCTCAAAGGAGATAAAACCCCTTCGGGAGGAATTGCTTTTGCTTTTGGCACTGGTGGAGAGTTCCATAGAGTTTGAAGAGGAAGACATACCCACCATAGAGAAGGAGGAACTTGTAAACCGCTTGGAGGGAATTTTAAAAAGGGTAAACAAGCTACTAAAGACCGCAAAAACTGGGAAGGCTATCCGCAAGGGGTTGAAACTCGCCATTGTCGGAAAACCCAATGTGGGAAAATCTTCGCTGTTTAACCGCCTTTTGGGGGAAGAAAGGGCAATAGTAACCTCGGTTGCGGGAACTACGAGGGATTACTTAGAAGAGACGGTAAACCTCGGCGGTATTCCTATAAACCTAATAGACACCGCGGGGGTAAGGGATACCCGAGATACCGTTGAAAGAATAGGGGTAGAGCGCTCCCTCCAAAAGCTTAAGGAGGCGGACATTATTCTCTTCGTGTTGGACGCCGGCGAGGAGAAACCCACGGAGGAGGAGATAAAACTCGCAAACCTCGTTAAGGAAAGCGAAAAACCAACCTTGGTGGTTTTAAACAAAATTGACAAAGGGAGGAGAATAGACCTTTCCGATTTTCCCTTAAAAGGTTTCCCGATATTGGAGGTGTCCGCCAAAACGGGAGAGGGATTGGAAAACCTTAAGGAGGAAATCCTAAAAACCGCGGGTGTTTCCACCTCGGAAGGGGGGAATATCTACATTTCCCTCCGCCACGAGGAGCTTTTAAAAAGGGCTAAAAAAGCTTTGGAAAACGCCCTATCTTACCTTAAGGAGGGGGATTTCTATTCCCCCGAAATCTTGATGCTGGACCTCAGGGAGGCAAGCGACTCTTTGGGGGAAATTATCGGTGATGTAACCACCGAAGATGTTTTGGGACAAATTTTCTCCACTTTTTGTATTGGAAAGTAGTTAAAAAACTCGGAGGGTAGAAAATGGCAAACGAGACCAAAAATGGTGAAATAAACGAGGTTCAAACCCAAGTGGAGGAGAAATCTTCCCAAGCTTCATCCCAACCTCAAGAGCAACCCCAAGAGGTTGAAAATAAAGAAACTCCTACCGAAACCGCGGAGGAGAAAAAGAAACCTACCCTGCAGTTGGAACATACCTACGGAAGCCTTGTGGGTAAAACCCTTGCGGAACTCCAAAAGATAGGCAAAGAGATAGGACTTTCCAAGGTCAAAAGCTTGAAAAAAGGCGAACTCATTAAAAGAATCCTTGAAAAGGAGGCGGAAAAACACGGAAACGTGGTTCCAAAGGCGGGCGTGCTTTTCAAATACTACCAGGAGTATCTCAGAAAGACTCTCCTCCTATAACCGTATTGTACGCTGGATGTGGAGTGTTCACACGGGGCGGTGAACACTGATGGGGATAGGAGACGTTTTCGGGTCTATACATGAAAACTTCCGAGTAGTATTCTTCGCGGTAATCATAGTATTTGCTGTGTTCACGACAATATTCTTGTCCACGATGCTCTACAG
>QOAS01000105.1 GCA_003972855.1 Gammaproteobacteria bacterium
TATATCTTTGGAAACCCCCATAGGGGATGACGACGATACCCACCTTAAGGATTTCATAGAGGATACCTCCGTTCCTAACCCCGAAGAGGTTATCGCCAGAAGGATGCTCCGTCAGAAGATTTTGGAAGTTTTGGATACCCTATCTCCCAAGGAGAAGGAGGTTATTATCTACCGCTTCGGTCTCAACGACGATGGGGTTGAATACACCCTTGAACAGGTAGGAAAAATGTTTAACGTAACCCGTGAAAGGATTAGACAGATAGAAAACAAGGCTATTAAGAAACTCCGCCACCCCATGAGGGCGAAATATTTAAAGGACTTCTTGGAAAACTTTTAACCTTCCACCTTCCTTTTTACTAAAAAGTTTTTTTCCAATTCTTCCGCCAACTGTTGAAATTTCTTTAAAATTTCCCCGTAAAGTTCCAAAAGTTTCTTACCCTCCTCGGTTAGAACTGTTCCCTTTCCCCTTTCCCTTTTGAGGATTCTGTAACCTAACCTTTCTTCCAAAAGTTTGAGTTGCAAATGGGCTTTCTTATAGGGTAGTCCCAAGTTTTCCGCTGCCGCCTTTATGGAGCCGGTTTTTTCAACCTCCTTTAGCAGGTGGTATTTACCCATACTCAAAAGGGGGAGTTCGTCTTTTTCCAACCAAACCTTAAACCTGACCTTCATAATAGAAATTATGAAGGTTACCGCCATAGGGGGAGGAACGGGACTCTCCTCCCTCCTTAGGGGTCTTAAAAAGTTGGTCAAAGAAGGGATAATTACCGAACTAACCGCAATAGTTACCGTTGCGGATAGCGGGGGTTCCACAGGTAGGTTAAGAAAAGATTACAACATTCCCGCACCGGGGGATATAAGAAACTGCATAGTCGCCTTGGCGGAAACGGAGGAACTTTTAAAGGAACTCTTTCAATACCGATTTGAGGATGGAGAGCTAAAAGGACACGCTTTTGGAAACATATTTTTAACCGCCCTTACCAAGGTTACCGGCAATTTTTTAGACGCGGTTAGGTATTCGTGCCAAATACTTAACACTTTAGGAGAGATACTCCCTTCAACGGTTGAAAATGTCCACTTGGTTGCGGAATTTGAAGATGGAACGGTAATAAAAGGAGAAGATGAGATACCCAAATATGCCCGTAAAAATAGGAAAAAAATCCATAAAATCTGGTTGGAACCTTCCGAGGTAAGCGCCCCAATAGATACGGTGCAGGCTATTTTAGATGCGGATTACATAATAGTGGGACCCGGAAGCTTTTACACCAGTGTGATACCCAACTTCCTTATAGAGGATATTAAAGAAGCTTACAGACAAAGTAAGGCTAAAAAGATTTTCGTGGTAAACGCGATGACCCAACCGGGCGAAACCGACGGCTTTACCGCCTTTGACCATGTGCGTAGGTTTGTAGAGATTACCGGTTTGGGTTATCCCCATATGGCTATCGTAAACACCCGAATGCCCTACTATAGGCTTTTGCAAAAGTATCTAAGGGAGGGACAGGAGCCGGTTGTCCCCGATGTGGCAAATTTCGCAAAGCACGACATTCAAGTTTTTGCGGAAGACCTAATAGGGGAGGACGATAACTTTATAAAACATTCGCCGTCAAAGGTGGCACAGCTCCTAAAAAGGGTTTTTAGGGAAAGTGCTTTACTGAATGTCAAAACTTGATACCACCGCGGTAGGGTTTAAAATTATTTCCGTGAAAACCTTAAGGAGGAGGGGTTTTTCCTTCCCTCCGTCGGAGGTGATGACTGCGTATCATGCGACAGGGAGAGGGTTTTATGAGTGAAAATCTCCTTAGGGCGGGTTCTTGGAAAGGTATTATCAACCACTACAGGGAGTATCTTCCCGTTAGCGATAAAACACCCGTGATAACCCTCTACGAGGGAAACACCCCTTTAATAAAGGCTCGGAATTTACCCAAATACTTGGGGGTTGATGTAAACCTTTACTTCAAATACGAGGGGTTGAATCCCACCGGTTCCTTTAAGGACCGCGGAATGACAATGGCTATTTCCAAGGCGGTTGAAGAGGGTAAAAAGGCGGTCATTTGCGCTTCTACGGGAAATACCTCCGCATCCGCCGCCGCCTATGCGGCAAGGGCTGGGTTGAAAGCTTTTGTAGTTTTGCCCTACGGAGCGGTTGCTTTGGGAAAACTCTCCCAAGCTATGATATACGGGGCAAAGATAGTTGCCATAAAGGGTAACTTTGACGATGCCCTCTTTTTGGTGAGGAAGATAGTAGAAAAATACCCCATAGAAATCGTAAATTCGGTAAACCCCTATCGCCTTGAAGGGCAGAAAACAGCCGCCTTTGAAATTTGCGACGCTTTGGGGGATGCCCCCGACTATCAATTTATCCCCGTGGGAAATGCGGGAAATATTACCGCCTATTGGAAAGGATACAAAGAGTATTACGAGGCGGGTCACATAAAGAAATTACCCAAAATGATGGGTTGGCAGGCGGAAGGTTCCGCACCCATCGTTAAGGGTTATCCGATAAAAAATCCCCAAACTATAGCCACCGCCATAAGGATAGGAAACCCCTACAGCTGGCAGGGAGCTTTAAAGGCAAGGGACGAGAGCGGTGGAAGAATTGATGCGGTTAGCGATGACGAAATACTTTACGCTTACAAACTTATAGCCTCCTTAGAGGGTATTTTCTGCGAACCCGCATCCGCCGCTTCTGTCGCGGGTTTTATAAAGTGCGTAAGGGAGGGTCTCTTTAAAGGGGGAGAAACCGTAGTTTGCACCTTAACGGGTAACGGGTTGAAAGACCCCGATACCGCCATAAAACTTTCGGAGGAACCTATAGTAGTTCCCCCCGATTTGAAGGCACTTGAAGAGGTTTTTGATATTTCCTAATCTTTTCCCTTTTCGTGTTTAATAATATAGGCAACTATTTTGGCTACCGCTTCGTAAAGGTGGGGAGGTATCTCCTCGTATAGGTCTATTTTTATTAGACTATCCACAAGGAGGGGGTCTTCCACTATAGGAATTTTGTGCTTTTTGGCGAGCTGTATAATTTTTTCCGCAACCAAACCTTGTCCTTTGGCTACCAATTTGGGAGCGTTGTCCATATATTGGTTGTAACTGAGAGCGGCGGCTTTTCTGTGTTTGTCCATCTACCAAAACTATTGTCACCCACCTTTAGAAAGTTTGCTTAAACGCGTTTTTTACTCAGAACGTAGGCTATAATTTTCGCCACCGCTCGGTAAAACTTTTCGGGTATTTCCTGTCCCACCTCTACGGAAGTGTATAAAGCCCTTGCCAACGGGGGGTCTCTGTAGATTTCAACCCCGTGTTGTTTTGCGGTCTCTATTATACGCTTTGCGAGGTTGTCCACACCTTTAGCCACAACCTTTGGGGCGTTGTCTTTGTTTATGTCGTATTTGAGGGCTACCGCATAGTGGGTAGGGTTGGTTATTACCACCGTTGCCTTAGGAACTTCTTGCATCATCCTACGGGTGGCTATTTGCCTCATTCTCCTTCGGAGTTCCCTTTTTACTTCGGGATTACCCTCCGTTTGTTTTAGTTCCTCCTTCAGTTCTTCACGGGTCATCATGAGGTCTTTTAGCCATTTCCACCTTTTAAAGGAGTAATCAATAACCGCTATAAGGGCTCCAACCGCAATTATGTAACCGCTAACGGTAAGCAATAGGTGGGATAGAGTAGACAATCCTTCCTCTATAGGTAGTCGGTAAAGCGAAAGAATTTCCTCCAAATGGGAGTTTACAAAAAAGTAAGCGATTCCTATAATAACCGCTATCTTTAAAAGGTTTTTTATCAATTCAAAAAGACCGTTTAAGGAAAAGAAAATATTTTTTAAACCGTTTATCGGATTTAACCTTTCAAACTTAAACCCAAGGGGTTTTGAGGTAAAGACCACCCCAAATTGGGCAATGTTAGAGATAATGGCAATCAAAAGGGTGGTAAGTAGGAGTAAAAAGAGCCATACGAAGACTTTCTCCAAATTGTATTCCCAAAATAGCAATACATCGTTTGAATTCAACCTTTGAGGGGAAATAAAAGTTTCCGCACTTTTAAAGGAACTAAATAGAAATTCTTCAAAAATTTTTGACCCAAAAAACCATAGAAGGGTAAGACCCGTCAAAAGAATCGCTACGGAATTTACCTCCAAACTTTTGGGGACATTACCTTCTTCCTTTGCCCTTTGAATTCTCCGCGGTGTCGGTTTCTCGGTTTTATTCTCCGAAGGCATTAATTATTCTCCCCTTTAAAATCCCCGCCCCTTCGGGTTTGTTTCTGGAATATATAGTCTATAAGGCGGTTTAAAACTCCTCCAACATAGTCTACCTTTTTCCTGTAGTCAAAGTTTTTGAAGTTTAGGCTAAGCATTGCCAAATAAATTTCTTCTAAAATTTCCCTTATCCTTATCGCAAAATCCAAGTTGTCTTTTATCATCTCTTCCACCGCTTTTCTTAGGAGTTCGCCCGCCGCGTCCATTAAACCCGTAACATAAGCCTCCTCGGGAATTCCTAACTCCTCGTGGGTGGGTATTCTTCCTTCCTTCAAATAGTGGTAAACGACTTCCGCCTCCACATACTCCTGTAGGGGTATAAATGCATTGTTGTAATATTGGGGATAGTTTTTGGTTACCTCCTCAAAAAGTTGCTTTACCAACTTGCGGTTTTCCTCTATATATTTTTCCGCCTCTTCCCAATCGTCCCTGATTAGGGAGTAGATAATGGTTTTGGAATTCTTGTTTATAGTCCTACCCAGTTGTATAAGTTCATCTCTCTTGTCCTCAAGGGTTCTGAAGGTCTTCTTCAAACTCTCAATGTAGTCCTTGTTAAGATATTTCCACTCCTTCATAGGGATTAAAGATTTTCTTCACAAAGAAGGTTAAAGACTGGGTGAAAAGTTTTTACTTATTCAATTTTTAGTTGATTACTATTAATCAATGTCTATAAAATAACTTTTGCAATGGGGTTCGTTATAGATTTGACGAGGGAAGAGGGAGCGAGGATTTTAAAAGAAGATTTCTTGCTTTATGATGAAGTTGAAAGATTAAAAGAATTGATAGAAAACCTATTAATAAGTAAAAGCTATAGTAATGGGAATAAAGAACCAAAAAATGGAGAAGTTAAAGAATTTTTTGCTATCAATATATTTATATCCGGTTCCAGAGGAACGGGTAAAACCTCTATATTGCTAACTTTAAGAAATTCTTTAAAGGATGATGAAAGGATTGAAATTATTGAACCTATAGATTTATCTGTGAATTATACGGGAATAATTTTTTACATTCTAAGTTATTTTAAGGAAAAAATAGAAAAATCCTTTAAACCTACGGATTGTTGTTCTTCTTCAAAATTGGAAGAACTTTTTGATAAGTTGGTTAATAATTTTCCTAAATTCTTGAAATGCTTTTGTAATCTAAACTTTTGCAAAGGGTGAGTGATTTTTTATAAAGTCTTGAAGCAAGAAGAGAATAAGCTTATCATCTGGGAAAGGAGAAAATCTCAAACTTCGT
>QOAS01000059.1 GCA_003972855.1 Gammaproteobacteria bacterium
CAGATTTTCTTAAAGAATTTATTGAATCAGCCATTTTTAAAGAGGGGCTTATTTACAGGGGTAGGTATATAGTCAATTGGTGTCCCAAAGACCAAACCGCCCTTTCCGACCTTGAGGTGGAACACGAAGAGGAGAGAGGAAAACTTTGGTATATAAGGTATCCCGTAGTGGACGAAAACGGAAAGGAAACGGGTGAATATATAACCGTAGCGACCACCCGTCCCGAAACCCTATTGGGAGATACCGCGGTAGCGGTTCACCCCGAAGACCCCCGTTACAAACACCTCGTAGGAAAGAAACTAAAACTTCCCCTCGTGGAGTGGAAGCGTTACGACCTTGAAGGTAACGAGGTGGAAAACCTTATACCCGTAATTGCGGACAAAGCGGTTAAGATGGACTTCGGAACCGGTGCGGTCAAAGTTACCCCCGCCCACGACCCCAACGACTTTGAAATAGGAAAAAGGCACAACCTACCTATGGTTGCGGTTATGGATGAAACCGCCCATATGAACGAGAATGCGGGGGAATTCCAAGGATTGGAACGCTTTGAAGCCCGTCAAAAGATTGTGGAAAAATTGAAAGAACTCGGACTTTTGGAGAAGGAAGAGGAGATAGTCCACTCGGTAGGTCACTGCTACCGTTGTAAAACCGTTGTAGAGCCTATGGTGTCACTCCAATGGTTTGTAAAAACTTCCGACGATAGGATTAGGAAACCCGCAACCGAAGTGGTTGAAAAAGAGGTTATAAAATTCGTTCCCGAATTTTGGAAAAAACACTACCTCCATTGGATGTATAACCTAAGGGATTGGTGTATTTCCCGCCAGATTTGGTGGGGACACCGCATCCCCGTTTGGTATTGCCAAAAATGTGGAAGCGAAAATGTTTACTCCGAAAGGAGCTTTGAAGATTACTTGGAAAAACTCGTTTTCAATATGTATGCCAACCAAAAAATCGGACAAATATTTTCCACCGAAGAAGTGGTAGACTACCTAAAAAGTCCCAACTTCGTTCATCCCGAAATGTCCAACGCCCGGTTTTACGAAAAGTTTGTATTCTTACAACCTTTGGAGTTTCTAAAAGATGAAAAACTCTTAAAGGAGCTTGTGGATAAAACCTTTGTGAGGATACCTTTGCTGAAACAAATAGGGGAAGAAATAGTGGGATTTGTTCCCCACGCGGTTTATATGCTCTACTACAACAACCTCGTGGGTGAGCAGTTTTCCGCGGAGGAACTCCACAGGGCTTACAAAGAAAACGAAGACCTCCTTACCTATGTATATGAAAAGGTTTTAAACGGAATAAAACGCCAAGAGGTTTTTGAAAATGTGGAAACCTTCAAAGGGTGGCTTGAAACCCATACAATCGGCGAGGGTTGTAAAAATAACAGGATATTTCTCCAAAAGGTTGGCGACAAATACACCGTCATTCCCGATTTGGTTAAGGAGGTTAAATATTTGGTTCCCCTAAAGTGTGAAAAGTGCGGAAGTTACCACCTAAAGTGGGAAGAGGACGTTCTCGATACTTGGTTCAGTTCCGCCCTTTGGCCTTTCGGGGTGTTCGGTTTTCCCGAAGTTTCGGTGGAAAAAGAAAGGGAAGGGTAATTTTCTCCTTCCTATTTTTCCAACTTTGCGGGGTCAAGAAGGTAAACTTCCGAAACTCCTCCCCGAGATGTAACCCCTATTAATTTATCCGCGAGATACGCCACGCTTTCGCGGAGTGTTACCACTATAAACTGCGCCTGCTTGGAGTATTCCTTTATAAGTTCCCCCACCTTTACCGCGTTTACCTCGTCCAAGTGGGCATCTACCTCGTCAAAGTAGTAGAAAGGTGCGGGTTTGTATCTCTGCAAGGCGAATATAAGCGACAGCGCGGCGAGGGTTTTCTCTCCTCCCGACATAGCCTCAAGGTATTTGACCTCTTTACCGCGGGGTTTGACAAACATATTTATTCCACCCGAGAAAATGTCGTGGGGTTTTTCTATCTCCATGTAAGCCTTACCGCCGGGCGAAAGAAAGGCAAAGATTTCTTTGAAGTTTTTATTTATCGCGTTAAAGGTCTCTTTAAAAATCCTCTCCTTTTTCTTTTCTATTTCCCCGATAAAGTCTATAAGGGCTTTCTTTTCCCTTTCAAGGGTTTGGTATTTTTCCCCGTATTCCCTGTAGCGTTTAAAAACCTCCTCGTATTCCTCCTCCGCACGGAAGTTTACGTTACCCAAAGCGGACAAGCGGTTTTCAATCTCCGCCAAAAGTTTTTTCAAAGAAGAAGTTTCCTCTTTGGGTTCTTCTATAGGCTTGCCACCCAAGGAGTTTAGGAGGTTTTCCATATTCTCCTTAAGGCGGGTCAGTTCCATAAGCAACTTTTCTCTTTCGCGGGATAGTTTCTCGCCTTTTGCCTCAACAAGGGCTAAATCTCCTTTTAACTTATCCCTTTCCCCCTTTAAAAGTTCCCTTCTTTCTATCAGTTTTGAAATGTTTTCTCCCGCCTTTTTAAATTCTTCCCTCACTTGGGCAAGCCTTTGTTCTTTTTCCTCTATAAGGAGTTTAGTCTTTTCTATCTCCCTTTCCTTTTCCTCTATAGCCTTTTGGGTTTCCTCTATTTTAGCCTTTAGATTTTCCTCCTCTTTCTGAAGGGCTATTAAGGTTTTTTCCAGCTTTTGGATTTCCCCCTTTAGGGTTGAAATCTCTTTTAAAAGTCCGTTTCGTTGGGTTTTTATCTCCTCCAAACCGCTTTGGGATACCACCTTAAGGTATTCTTCCCTCTTTCGGTTAAGTCTTTCTATCTCCTCTTGGAGGGAAACTATTTCCTCCTGTAGGGTGTCTACCTTTTCGTCCTTTTCCTTTAGTTCCTTTTTAAGGTAATTTAGGTATTCCTCTCCTTTGGCAATTCTTTCCTCCACCTTCTTTAGTTTTTCCAAAGCGTTGGAGTGGTCACTTTCCAACTCTTTAAGTTTCCTCCTCGCGTAGTTTAGCGTTCCCTCTTCCTCCCAGAGTTTCTCCTTAAGTTTTTCCCTCTCCTTTAGGAGTTTTTCCTCCCTTTTTTCCAAGGCGGTTACTTCTTGTCTTAGCTCCTCTACACGGAATTTTAGAAATCCTTCCCTTAAAAGGTTTTGGGCTTTTACCGTTCCACCGGTAATGGTTCCACCCTTTTCAAAGAGTTCCCCCTCAAGGGTTACCATTCGGTAGTTCCCTATTCCGAGCCTTTTGGCGGTTTCAAAGTCTTCCACCAATACGGTGTCTCCGAAAACATATAAAACCGCCTTTTCAAAGTGGGGGTCAAATTCCACCAATTTGTAAACGAAATCTATTACACCCCTAACGCGGGGAAGAAAAGTGGGGGGATTTGCCCTTATTCTGTTTAGGGGTATAAAGGTAAGCCTTCCCAAGTTGTGTTCCTTTAAAAGTCTTATACACCTTTTGGCGGTATCCTCGTTTTCCACAACCACATAGCGGAGTCGGTTTCCACCCGCTATTTCCACCGCGGTAAGGTATTCCTCTTCCCCGACCCTTATAAGCTCGGCAACCGTTCCGTAAACGCCTTCCACATTCTTTTTTAAAAACTCAACCGCGTCGTTTCCCGAAATGTGGAGCTGGGCTTCCAATTTCAAAAGTTCCCTTGAAAGTTCTTCTTTTTTTTCTTTAACCTCTCGGAGTTTTCCGTCTATTTGTTCCAACCTTTCCCTCAAAAGGTGGTAGCTTTTTTCCTTTTCTTCCGCAAGTTTTTCCCACTTTTGCTTTTCGTAGGAAAAGTTTCCCAAAAATCCCCTTAGGAGTTCACTCTTTTGCTCCTTTAGGCTTTTGAGGTTTTCCTCCGTTTGGGCTATTTTCCCCTCCAAGGTGTCTATTTCCCTCAAAAGTCCCCTTAAAAGTTTGTCCTTTTTGGCTTCCTCCTCCCTTAGGGTTTTTAGTTTCTTTTCGCTCTCTTCCAAACCTTTTATTGCACTCCTTAGCTCCTCCTCTAATTTGGAAAGCTCTTTGTCCAACTCCTTTAGTTTTTCTTCAAGAGGTTTTAGCTCACCTTTAAGGGTTTCTATTTCCTTTTCCACTTTCTCTTTTTGTTGGACTTTTTCGGATAGTTCCCCCTTTAGTTCTTCAAGCAATTTTTGAAGCTCCCCTTTTTGGTTTGAAAGTTTGGTTAAATTTCCCTTCAAGGTTTCTATCTCCTTTAGCAGATACTCCTCCTCCGATTGGAATTTTCCCAACTTTTCCCTGTAAGGTTCCAAAAGACTTTCAACCTCTTCTAAATTAGCCTCAACCTGCAACAGTTTTTTTAAAAACTCTTCCTTCTCCTTTTTGTTTTGCTCCAATCCTTGCTCTTTTCTTTCCAACTCTTCCCGAAGGGCTAAATACCTTTTTCTGTAACGGTGGTATTCCTTGGCGGTAAGTTTTCTCTTTAGCTCCTCCCGTTCTTGGGATAGCTCCCTGTATTCCAAGAGGGCTTTTTTGTCCCTTTCCAAAACCTTTAACCTCTCCTTTAGTTCGTCTAAAATGAGCTTTAGCTCCTTTAGTTTTACCTCTACTTCTCCTAATTCCTCCAACGCCTTCTGTTTCTTCTCGTCAAACTCCCCTATTCCCGCTATGTCTTCTATTAATTTGCGTCTCTGGATGGGAGTCATTTTGAGGAAGTGAATAATGTCCCCTTGGAGAACCACGTTGTAGGTGTTTTCCGTTATTCCTGCCCTCGTAAGTAGCTCCTTTACATCCCTTTCCTTAACCGGTTTGCCGTTAATTTTAAACACACTACGACCGTTGGGAAAAACCTTACGGGAAAAGACTATTTCCTCTTCCTCTATCGGGAATGCCCCCTCGTTTTTAAAGTGAACCTCAACCAAGGCGTAATCCGCCCTTTTATCTCCTTTACTCCATATTAGGTAGGAGAGATTTTTCGCCCTTAAAACTTTGGAGGAAGCCAACCCCAAAGCGAAACTAATGGCGTCCCCTATGTTGGATTTACCACTCCCGTTGGGACCCACTATGGCAATAAATCCCTCCCCGAGGGGAATTTCTTTTCTTTTTCTCCCGTAGGATTTAAAGCCTTCTACTACAACTTTTGTTATGTAAGCTTTGGGTTTCTCCGTTAGGTTTTGAACCATTTTTACAAATAAGATATAGATTAGTTGCAAAGAATTATATTTTTCCACCATTGTGGTTGATAATTTCAAACTTTATTTGCTAAAATTGTTATCCGCTAATGGCAAAAATACCCGTAGAGGTAACCTTTGAAACTATAACCCCTTTGTGGACGGGTAATGCGTGGGGAGAAATGAACGAAATTCGCCCCTCCGCACTTATAGGAAATCTAGGTTTTTGGTTTGAGGTTTTGATGTATTTTGGAGGGGTATTGGAGGAAAAGTATTTTGATAGGGAGAAAGGAAGGTTTGAAAAGGAATTAGATTACAAAGAGTTTAGAAAAAACTTTTGGAAAGAAAAGATAATTCCATAGAAACTCAATTGCAAATATTGGCAGAAGAATTTAAAATTCCTATTTC
>QOAS01000176.1 GCA_003972855.1 Gammaproteobacteria bacterium
ACATAACCATTAGATTGCTCTCGTTTGATAAAGAAAAGAAACCCACCCCGGAACTTATAAGGGAGCGTATTTATCAGGCATACCAATACAGGAAGTCCTTAAACATTAATTCCAACGCCTATAGGTTGGTTCACTCTGAAGGGGACTTCTTGCCGGGACTTATAGTTGATGTTTACGACAAGTGGATTGCGGTTGAATTCACCACTTACGGGATGGAGGAATACAAAGAAACCGTTATAGAGACTTTAAAGGAACTTTTAAACCCCGAAGGGATTTACGAAAAGGTAAACGAATTCAGCAAAAAGGTGGAAGGCTTAAGGGGTGAAGAACAATTGCTTTACGGCGAAGTTCCCAACGAAATTGTAATAAACGAATACGACCTAAAGTTTTATGTCAATATTCCCGAAGGGCAAAAAACGGGTATGTTTTTAGACCAAAGGTATGCCCGATATTTCCTACGAAACCTTATAAAGGGTGGAGAAAGAGTCTTAGATGTATTCTGTCACAGCGGTGGATTTGCAATAAGCGCCAAAAAAGCGGGGGCAAAAGAGGTTATAGGGGTTGACATAAGCGATTTGGCTTTAGAGCTGGCGAAGAAAAATGAAAAACTAAACGGTCTTAGCGGAATAAATTGGGTGCAGGCAAACGCCTTTGACTTCCTAAAGGAGCAACACAAAGCGGGTGAAAAATACGATGTGGTAATAATAGACCCTCCATCCTTTGCGAAAAATAAGGCGGCGGTTACCAACGCCTTGAGGGGATATAAGGAACTCCTCGTTAGGGGGCTTCACATAACCAAACCGGGTGGAATTTTGGCAATTTTTTCTTGCTCTTTCCACATCACGGAGGAACATCTATTGGAAGTTCTAAAAGATGCCTGCTTTGATACCAAAAAGGTGGTTCGCGTAAGGGCTAAAACCTATCAAGATTTGGACCACCCTTGGATACTGCAAATTCCCAACACGCTCTATTTGAAGGGTATTTGGGTTGAGGTTTTATCCTAAATTCCTAAAATAGAGAGCTATGGCTATAAGAGGAAGGGTTTGGAAATTCGGGGATAATATAGATACAGACCAGATAATACCCGCCCGATACCTAAACACTTCCGACCCCAACGAGTTGGCAAAACACGTTATGGAAGACAGCGAACACCGCAACTTTGCCCAAGAACATAAAGAAGGAGACATTATTCTTGCGGGAAAAAACTTCGGTTGCGGTTCTTCCAGAGAACACGCACCGGTTGCGATAAAATATGCGGGAGTTCCCGTGGTTGTAGCCAAATCCTTTGCAAGGATTTTCTACAGAAACGCAATTAACATAGGTCTACCCATCGTTGAAGCTCCCGAGGATTTTATTGACAAAACTGACCACGGGGATGAGATAGAGGTAGACCTTGAAAAGGGTGTTATTAAAAACCTCACCAAAGGGTTTTCCGCCAACTTTAAACCCATTCCTCCCGAGGTGGCTCAAATTTTAAAAGCAGGCGGGTTAATGAACTACGCCAAAGACAAACTCCTCAAAGGGGAAGGGTAATCTATCTCCTTCCCTTCCTAATTAGTTTTTTGGAATATATTTAAGAAATTTAAATTAAATAAGGAGGTAAAGGGATGGCTGAGAAAGTTATAGAGCTTAACGAGCAAAATTGGGAAAGCGAAGTTTTAAACAGCGATAAACCGGTTTTGGTAGATTTTTGGGCACCTTGGTGTGGACCTTGTAGAATGATAGCTCCCATTATTGAGGAACTTGCGGAGGAACTCGGAGATAAAGTGAAAATTGGAAAACTCAACACCGACGAAAATCCCAATATCGCTATCAGATACGGAATTAGGGCTATACCGACTCTAATGCTCTTTAAAAATGGCGAAGTTGTAGATACCAGAATAGGTGTTCAACCTAAAGAAATGTTAAAGCAAATGATTTTGGCTCATCTGGATTAATCTAAATTTTAATGGAATCGCCGAAATTTGAAGTTTTCAAACAGGCTTCAAAAATAGCCACCAAACCTCCTACCACGGAGGAAATTTTTTTAGCGATTTTTCTAATATTCGGTTTTATCTTATTTTTTATAGTTCTTCCTTATTTCGTATTCCGTAAATATAAGGAACACATATCCAAGAAAACCTTTTACCAATTGGCGATAAATAACTACAATTTGGAACCCGATGAGATAGAATTCCTTTGGGAACTTTCAAAGGAATTTAACATTGAACCCAACCTTTTGGTTACGAGCTATGCCACTTTCCAGAAAACGATTTTTAAATATGTTAAAAAACACGGGATTGAAAACTTAAAACTTATAGCGTCTTTGAGGTCTAAATTGGGTTTTAATAAACTTCCCGAGTTCGTTCCCCTTTCAACGACTATGGACATTGATTTATACCAACCCGTTGTTGTAATCATAGGGGACGAACACTACGACGGTGCGGTTTTTGAAAATAACGAACAATATTGGGCGGTATCGTTTATTAAGGCGGAACCCCGCCATTTGCACCCGGGAGAGGAGGTTATAGTTTCCTTTATAAGACCTAACGACGGTAGATACATAATAACCGCCAAAGTGTTGGAAGTTACCCATCAAAAAAAACATTTGGTTGCAAAATTGGAACATACGGATAAATTGGAAAAAATTCAACTTAGAGCTTACATTAGGTGGCCCGTAAATATTCCTTGTAAGTTTGCATATTTTCCCCTTAAATACATTTCAACCGGAAAAAGTTTGGACGATATTATTTCCAAATTGGAGTTTTACGATGGGATTATAAAGGACATAAGTGTGGGGGGAATAAAGCTTTGCGTTGATGAAGCGGAGGAAAAACTGAAGAAGATAAAAGAGGGGAGTTACATACTGGTTAGTTTCTATTTGGACGATACACCTTTTGAGAACATAATTTGCGAAGTCGTTAGAACCATAAAAAATCCCTTTTCCAAAGGGCTATGTTACGGATGTGCGTTTGTAGACCTACCCAAGCAGTATCAACAAAGGATTCAACAATTTATTTGGGAAGAACAGAGGAAAATAATAAGACTATACAAGGAAGGGGTATCCTAATCCCTATACCTCGCAAAGGATAACTTTTCTTCTTCGCTTATCGGTTTGATTACAAAAACCTTATCCCCTTCGCGGACCCTTTCTACAACCTTTAGACCTATGCGGGTTGGAGCTTTTGCATGGGAAACCGCCTTGTGGTCTATCTGCATACTTTCAACCTTTTGGCGGACCAATCCCGTCTTTTTACCTATGATGTGAATGGTGTCTCCGACCTTTAGTTCACCCGTTTCTATCTTTACTTCCGCAACCCCTATACGGGGGTAATACTTTTCAACAACCCCGATGTAAACCTTTTGTTCGGTAGCCTTGGAGCGGTTTATTCCAAAGGTGGGAGCTCCGAAGTAAAAACCGCTGTCCCAATCGCGGTGGTATACTTTGGAAACCGTTTCAATAAGTTCTTTCCTTAATTCTTCATTAAAAGTTCCTTCCAATAGGGCGTCGCGGGCGGTTTTGTAAGCTTTTGTGACCATGTAAACGTAATCGGGGTTTTTGTTTCTTCCCTCAATTTTCCACGCGTCCGCAAAGGTGAGGTATTCAACTATATCCAACGTCATAAGGTCGGTCGCGGAAAGGATATAATCCTCCCCGAGGATAAATTCCCTACCACCCGCGGTGTCGTTTAGGTCTCTTATTCTTACCTCAAACTTGTGTCTGCATACTTGGTAACATTCACCCCTATTGGCGGAAGTTTTAAATATATCGTGACTCAAAAAGCATCTACCGGAGATAGCCATACACATTGCGCCGTGGACAAAAATTTCTATCTCCAATCCCGTTTTTTTCTTTAATTCCTTTAACCGTTTTAGGTTTAATTCCTTTGCGGGAACTATTCTTTTAACCCCTAAGTTTTTGAAGAAATTTGCACTTACCGAGTTGGCTATACCGGTCATCACCGACATGTGGGTTTCTATTCCCCTTTCCAAACTTTTGAGGACTACCGCCAAATCCCACGCTATAACCGCATCTATCCCGGTTTCTTTGACGGCGTCTAAAACCTCCTCAACATAAGGTAGGTCTTCCTCATACACCATGGAATTTAGGGTTAAATACGCCCTAACTCCTTTTTCCGCGGTAAATTCTCTGATTTCTTTCAAATCCTTTAAGGTGAATTTCTTTTTCAAACTCCTTTGGTTTAACTTGTCAAGCCCAAAATATACCGCGTCCGCCCCCGCCTTTATTGCGGATGCCAAACTTTCCCAGCTACCCGCGGGTGCCAAAATTTCCGGTTTCCTTTCCATAGTTCGTTTAAAGAAATTAAAGGAACACTTAGGGTGTCGTTCTAAGAGAAACCTCACAAAGAGAGAAGGTTATCCTAAAAAACTTATGCTGGACTTGTTCATAGGATTACTCCAGCTTACCGCCCTTGTCTTTATCTTTACCTTTCACAACTATATAAAAGGACTGACCGCGGTAAAGCTGGGCGACGATACCCCTAAAAGGAGCGGTTTTTTAACCCTTAACCCTATCCCCCATATAGACATTTTCGGAACTCTGATATTACCCGCAATTTTTATACTGCTTAAGTCTCCCCTTATTTTGGGATGGCCGAGAGTTGTTCCCATAGATTACGGAAGACTTCACAACAAAGCTTTGACACTTACCGCGGTTAGTATCGTTAGTTATTTCCTCATAGCCGGGATAGGGTATATCTTCTACAAAGCGGTTACAAATTTACCCCTTCCTTACACGGTGGAAGCTCCTTTGGCAACTCTATTTCAATTTATAACAATAATCAGCTCATTTTTTGGTTTTTTAAACCTATTTCCAATACCTCCTTTGGATATGGGAATTATTCTTCTCCTCCTTTTGGGGAAGAACATGTATGAAATTCAGAGCTACTCCCTATGGGGAGCTTTTGCCATTATTATCCTTTTCGTAAGCGGTATCTTCGGTTATTTATTCCATCCTTTTTACAAGTTTTTGATTTCTCTGTTTTGAAATTCATTGATTTTTTTTTGGTTTTTTACATAATTTTTCCTCTAAAAGGAGGTTTAAAAGATGGCGAGAAGAGGAAGAAGAAAGGGAGGACCGAGGTATAAAAAAGTTCACCTATCCCTTCCCAAAAGGCTTTACAGCATTTTAAACGGTATCGCTATGGGCGATGAAAGAAAACTGAACAGGCTCATAAAAGGTATTCTTGAGGAAAAACTTCAAGAATCCACCGTAGCGGAATTGGAAGCCTACATCACCGGCGGAAACGACGAAGAAGAACTAATTTCTACCGAAGAAATAAAAGAAGAACAAACCGCCTAAAGTTCTTTAATTCCCTTTTCTATCCTTTCCAAAGCTTCGGTTAAAACCTTTTCGTCGTGGGCGGTGCTTAAAAACCACGCTTCAAACTGGGAAGGAGGTATTAAAACACCATTTTTGAGGAGTTTTTTAAAGAACCTCGCAAATAGTTTTAAATCCGA
>QOAS01000182.1 GCA_003972855.1 Gammaproteobacteria bacterium
GAAAAGTCGCCGGCGGTCATAGATGTATCGTTGAAGTTTGCATTTTCTATGGTAAGACCCCTAAAGTTGGCAAATGTCAAATCTAAACCTTCAAAGTTTCCACCTTCTTCTAAAATTTTTTTCACATCTATTTGCTTAGGCATTACATAGAAACCTCCAAGGGAGTTGGAATTCTAACTTAAACGGAACGGGTAAAACTTACCATGGAAAAAATCACGGCTTAACACTTTCCAATTCTTTACTTATCTTTTCCCTAAGAAACTCCACAAACTCCTCCACCTTCATGGTTCCGAGGTTTTTGCCTTCTTTTTTACCCCTAACGGATACGGTTTGGGTTTCAAGTTCTTTGTCTCCCACTATTAGCATATAGGGTATTTTTAAGAGTTCCGCCTTACGGATTTTTGCACCTAAGCTTTCCTCCGAAAGGTCTATTTCAACCCTAAAACCTTCCATTTTTAGTTTTTCCGCCACTTCTTGGGCATACTGGTTGTGTCTATCCGCTATAGGTAAAACGATAACTTGGGTGGGAGAAATCCAAACTGGAAGTAAACCCGCGGTGTGTTCCAATAAAACACCGGTAAACCTTTCTATGGAACCCAAAACCGCCCTGTGAATCATATAGGGTCGGTGGGGCTTGTTATCCGCACCTATATAGGTCATGTCAAACCTTTCGGGGAGTTAAAGTCAAACTGTATGGTGGAAAGTTGCCAAAATCTCCCTATGGCGTCCTTTACTTTTATGTCTATCTTGGGTCCGTAAAAGGCTCCGCCACCTTCGTCTATGTCGTAATCCAATCCCAAATCGGTGACCGCTTTTATTAGGGCGTTGGTTGCCACTTCCCAACGGTGGTCGTCCCCGACCGATTTCTCGGGACGGGTGGAAATGTAAACCTTGTATTCGTTAAAACCGAAAACTTTTAAAATGTCTAACGCAAATTTCAAAGCCTTTTTAATTTCTCCTTCAACCTGCTCTTCGGTGCAAATGATATGGGCGTCGTCTTGGGTAAAGCCTCTAACCCTTAAAAGTCCGTGAAGCACCCCCGAAAGCTCATACCTGTAAACGGTTCCCAATTCAAAAAACCTTAGGGGAAGTTCCCTATAACTCCTTACTTTGGATTTGTATATGGCTATGTGGAATGGGCAGTTCATAGGTTTGACGAAGTAGGTTTCGTTGTCCATTTCCATAGGGGGGAACATGTTTTCTTTGTAAAACTCCAAGTGTCCCGAGGTTTCCCACAGAACCGATTTACCTACATGGGGTGTATAGACAAACTGGTAACCCCTCTTGTAGTGTTCTTCCCTTAAAAAGTCCTCAAGGAGTTTTCTATAGAGCGCACCCCTCGGGAGCCACAAAATAAGCCCCGCACCTATGTTGTTGTCTATGGTAAAGAATTCCAATTCCCTACCTAATTTCCTGTGGTCCCGTTTTTTAACCTCTTCAAGGAAGTTGAGGTAATTCTTAAGGTCTTTTTTAGTCCAAAAGGCAACCCCGTAAATTCTCTGGAGCATGGGTTGGTCGCTTCTGCCGAGCCAATAGGCACCCGCTATGTGGGAAAGTTTAAATTCCCCAACTTTACCGGTAGAGGGCAGATGCGGTCCTTTGCAGAGGTCTATAAAATCTCCCTGTTTGTAAACGGTTATTTTTTCCCCTTCGGGGATACGGTCTATTATTTGTAATTTGTATTTTTCTCCAAGCTCGCTAAATAGTTTTTTGGCTTCTTCCCTGCTTAGCTCTATCCTCTCTATGGGCAAATCCCTTTTTACGATTTCTTTCATTTTTTCTTCTATCTTGGGAAGGTCTTCCTCCTTTAGGTGAACGCCTTCTATCTCAACATCGTAGAAGAAACCGTTTTCGGTCGTGGGTCCTATACCCAAATGGACGTTGGTTCTTCCGTAAAGCTCGCTAAGGGCTTGCGCCAATATGTGGGCAAGGGTATGGCGCATTATTTCCAAACCTTCTTTGGAACCTTTGTAGATAGGTTTAACTTCTGCGGAAAACTCCAAAGGAGTATGGAGGTCAAAGATACCGCTATCGGTTGCTTTGCTATCTTTCAGGAGTTCCTCCTTGTGTTCCTCTTTTTTTATTTCCTCCAAAGGTTTAACCAAAGCACCTATGGCACCTTTTATGTCAAACTTTTTAAATATCTCCCCTATAGGAGTTCCTCTTTCAAATTGCTCACTTTTATCGCCTACGATAACTTTTATTTTTTCCATCGTAAGGTGTTAAATTTTAAGTCTCCAAATCTTGTTAATTTTCAATTTTTATCAATCATAATTTGTTCTAATGGGTAGGAAATTGTTACTTTTACTACCCCTTGCGGTTTTGGGATTATCCTCTTGCGTTAAGGAAAGACCTTCTCAACCTTCGCGGGAAACCAATAACCAAGATTTACAAAGGGCGGGGGAGTTTTTTAACAAATTGGGTATAGCGGCTATGGCGGAAGAAAATTACGCCAAGGCTATAGCCAACTTCAGTAGGGCGGTGCAGTTAAACCCTTACGACCCCGAATATTGGAAAAACTTAGGGGAAGCCTACACTTTTGCCAAATTCTTTGAAAAGGCAAAGCAGGCTTTCGGAAAGGCTTTAGCCCTTAAGCCCGACTACGGGGAAGTTTATTACGATTTAGGGGTTTTATACACCGAGTGGGGAAAATACAAACAGGCGTTGGAGTGGTTTAAAAAAGCTTCTAACCTTGATACTTACGAGGACAGATATAAAGCCTTTTACGCCTTAGCCCAACTTTACAAAAAACTCGGAAAGGAAAGGGAGTATATAGCCAACCTTAAAAGGGCAATAGATTTATACCCAAAATACAAAGAGGCATTACTGGAGTTGGCGAGATATTTCGCTTCAAAAGGTTTTTATTCAAAAGCGGAAATTTACTATTTGCGTTACCTATCCGCTTATCCCAACGACGAGAGAATTACTTTAGAATACGCCCAACTTTTGGTTAAGGAAGGAAAACATAGGAGGGCTAAAAAAATTCTCAAACAGCTTATAGATACCTCCCAAAATCCCCAAATAGTTGCCAAAGCTTACAAACTCGTAAACCAAATATTAATTATGGAAGCACAGGAAAGGTTGAAAGAAAGGGAAAATTAGAGGTTCAAATGCATTTTATAAGCCTTTATGGTGTTAAGTAACAACGCGGTAACGGTCATGGGACCTACACCGCCCGGCACGGGGGTTATGTAAGAGGCTTTCTCTTTCACCTTTTCAAAATCTACATCTCCCACTATTTTTCCGTCCACTTTGGAGATACCGACATCTACAACTATAGCCCCCTCTTTTACCATATCTTCTTTTATTAAGTGGGGAACTCCCGTTGCGGATATCAGAATATCCGCGTTTAAAGTGTGCTTTTTAAGGTCTTTTGTGTAAATATGGCACACCGTTACGGTTGCGTTCATATTGAGTAAAAGCACCGACAGGGGTTTTCCCACTATATATCCCGCACCCACTACGGTAACGTCTTTACCTTGAAGGTCTATCCCGTAGTGGTCAAAGAGCATCTTTATCCCCAATGGGGTGCAGGGAATAAAGCCCCCCTCAACATTGGCTATCAGTTTTCCCATGTTCTCGGGATGGAAACCGTCCACATCTTTGTCGGGGCTAATTCTTTCTATAACCTTACGGGGGTTAATGTGTTTGGGCAAAGGTAGTTGAACGAGAATACCGTCCACTTCGGGGTTTTGGTTTAATTCGTCTATCAGACTAAGGAGTTCTTGTTCGGAAATGTTTTCCTCCAAATGGTAGTAGAGGGAATTTATTCCCACCTTTTGGCACGCCTTCCTTTTGTTGTTTACGTAAACTTGACTGGCGGGGTCGTTTCCGACAAGGACAACCGCAAGGGAGGGTCTTCTAAGACCCTTTGAAATGTATTTCTCTATTTCCTCCTTAAAGCTTTCCCTGTATATCTGGGATACCTTTTTTCCGTCTAAAATAGTTGCCATTAACTTTTCATTATTCTAACGATGGAAAAAATCCCCGCCGAAGGCGGGCTTAAATTCTGAAAACCGAAATTTATCAATTTTCTACCCAACATTTTTGATAGAAACTATGACAAACTTACTATTGACAATTTACCCTATGGTATCTATATTTTAGAAATGAAAAAAATTTGCAAAAAGGAGGTTCAAAATGAGCTTACTACTACAAAAGTTTCCCGAAATGGAAGTGGTTACCACCCACGGTGTTATTAAACTCCCCGACCATTTCACCTCTCAAGGTAAAGGATTTGTTCTATTTTCTCACCCCGCGGACTTTACACCCGTTTGCACCACCGAATTTGTAGAATTTCAAAGGAGACAAGAGGAGTTTAGAAAAGAAGGTTTTGAACTTATAGGTCTTTCGGTAGACCAAGTATTCTCCCACATCAAGTGGATGGACTGGATTAAAGAAAAACTCGGTGTGGAAATCAAATTCCCCATTATTGCGGACGATACCGCGGAAATCGGAAGAAAACTCGGAATGATTCCCGAAGGAAAAACCAAAACCGTTAGAAGCGTTTACATTGTGGACAAAAACGGTATAGTTCAAGCCATTATTACCTACCCCTACGATGTGGGTAGAAACATTGACGAAATTTTAAGGTTTGTAAAAGCCCTCAATGTATCCCAAGCCAACGGCGTCGCTATGCCCGCAAACTGGGGTGTAGACCAAATTGAGTGGAGGGCTAACTCCCTCGTAGGTAACAAAGTAATAATTCCTCCCGCGGGGGACATTGAAACCGCTAAAAAACGCCTTGAGGCTGCGGAAAGGGGCGAAATTGAATGCTTTGATTGGTGGTTCTGTTGCAAATCCCTGTAAGTTTTCCTTTTTCCCTATCTTTCCTCAAAAAGGTTTTTTGAATTTGCTTTTTCCTTTTAAGGAAACCTATCTTTGGTTGTTACGGTAGTTTGTTTTGTTTTTTTACATTTTGCGGGTGTATTTATAAAACTTTAGTTGCTATATTACTTTATTATGGAAAAATTAAAAATTGTAAAAATAATAAAAGTGCTTTCTTTTTCTTTTTTGGTATTTAACACTAATACTTTTTCCTTAAGTTCTGAAGAACTAATTAAACTTTCTCCTTCTTTCGGAGTAGCGTCTTTAGTTTGTTATTCTCACAAAGAATATCAGGATAAAAATGGGGCTTGTGATGTAGAAGTAGGTTACCATATATCGTCAACCGGCGAATCGAATAGTGTGAGAGGAAAAATCTATGTATCAGAAGACGGTATAGATGATAAAGGTAGGCGAATTTATTTTTATGATTTTATAGAAGAAAATGGAAACGAAATTTATGGTGCTGTTTTGATAAAAGAAAGCGTTGAGAAGGAATTATA
>QOAS01000115.1 GCA_003972855.1 Gammaproteobacteria bacterium
GTGTCGGTTGTAGGAGAGGTATTGGGCATACTAACCACGGTGGTAAATCCACCGAAAACCGCCGCTTTGCTACCGCTTTCAATGTCCTCTTTGTAAGTTTGTCCCGGGTCTCTTAGGTGCGCGTGCGGGTCTACAAAGGCGGGGGCAACCACCATAGAGCGGGCATCTATAACCTCTTCGTCCCCCGAAGGGGGGATGTTTTTCTCTATTTTTGAAATCTTACCGTCTTCTATAAGTATGTCCGCCAAACCTTCTAAATTTTGGGATGGGTCTACCACAAAACCGCCCTTTATTAGAAGTTTTCCCATTGGGGTTAAAAATTAAACTAAAACTTCTAATGCACCGAAGGTTATTTTTACTCCTTTTAAGTGTATCTTTAACCTACGCGAACCTCCTTTATTTAGATGCGGAAAAAGTAAAAAAAGAGGGAAAGGTATTCATTGCGGAAGGAAACGCAAATTTAACTTTTGGGAAATATTTTTTAAAGGCTCGGCGGGTTAAGTATATAAAAAACCAAGAGGAGCTAATTGCGGAAGGAGACGTTTTTCTAACCGATAAAAAGGACATTTTTTTGCACGCGAAAAGGGTTGTTTATTACTTAAAAACAAAAGTTGTAGAACTATATTGGGTGGAAGGAAAGGTTAAAGAGGGTTACTTCAAAAGTGACTTTGTAAAACTAAGAGGGGATTTATACATATTTAGGGATTTCTGCGCCAGTAAGTGCGGAGATTATCAAGCGGAACTTTGCGCGAAGAAATTTATCTTTAATTCCACTCAGGGGAAGGGAACCGCTTACAACGCCCTTTTGAAGGTGGAAAAAGTTCCCATCTTTTACACTCCCTATTATGTCTTTCTCACCAAAAGAAAAAGCGGATTTCTAACACCTTTGGTTGGGATTGATAGCTACGGGGGTTTCATCTATAGGCAACCCTATTTTTGGGCTATTGACCCCTACTCGGACTTAACAATAACCGCGGACTACCGAAGTGCGGGAATGAAAGGCATAGGCTTCCAATTTAGGAAATATTTTTCCAACGATTTTTACTTGGAGAGTTTAAACCAATACTATTACGATAGTTCGGAATACTCCCGCTGGTGGGAAGGGAGGGATTATTACAGAAAAAACCGCTTTCTACTCTACGGATGGGGCTATAAAGGAAAACTCCAATTCGGGTGGGATTTACCGTCCGATATAGATTACTACTACGATGTATTTTTCTTTGACAAAGACTCGCGCTATAAGAGTTTTGCCAAAAGCTATTTAAACTACTCGGTGAAAGACCCCAAATTTACCCTAAACTTATCGGGTAAATACTTTTACAACCTCTCCACCCGCAACAGGAGTGCAGACCTCTTAATTTTCCCCGATGTTTATTTTTATCTAAAACCTATAAGGTTGGGTAAGGAATTTTCCTTAGACCTAACCTCCGAAGTTACGAACTTTTACCAATACAACAAAAACCTCTTTAGGTGGAGAATTGAACCTAAGCTCAAGTGGAGACACATATTCGGAAAAACCCCCGTTACGTTCTACTTTAAACCTTATTACGTTTATTACTCCTCGGGTAGATACGGAAACAAAAAGCACATCGGCGGTTTTGACTTAAAGTTAAAAAGTCTCCTCTACGATTACGATTTGGTAAGAACCTCCGTTTGGAAACTATTTTCCAGCTTTGAATGGGTATACGAATTCTCTCCCTTTGAGGAAAAGAACACCCCCAACTACGATTACTTTGACCAGTTCTCCAAAAAGAATACGGTAACTTTGAGAAACTTAAACACCATCTACTACAAAGGCGTATCGGTGGGTGAAATTATTTTGGAACAACCCTACAACTTCTATAACGGTTACAACTTTCCAACCGACGGCAAATGGGTGAGCGGGAAAATTCTACCTTTAAAGGTCTATTACGAATTTAACACCCCTTCGCGGGATATCTCCTTTTCGGGAAAACTCTATTACGACTACCAACTATCCAAGGTTGTCTACACCTCCAACTCCTTTAGTTGGAAGGCGGTAAAAACCCTCCTTACGGAGGTAAACCTAAAGATTTCCCACTCCCTAAGTAAAGACCATTTGGGAAAACGCCAATCGGAGGGTATCTCTTACGGACTGTCCGCACGGGTGAGAAGACTTTATGCGGAAATTGAAAACTACTACGATTATTTGGTTTCAAAAAATGTAAGAACCTCCTTAGACCTTTCCTATAGGAAAAAGTGTTGGTCTTTGGGAATAAAGTATGAAAGGGACTACGATAGGGATAGCGGTAAATACGAGTGGAGGGTGATGATAGTGTTTACGGTATTTTCCAATCCGTTTAATTTCTTACTCACGGGTGGTAGGCAATGAAAAAGAGGTGGCACAACTTTAAAATCCACCGCGAGTGGGAAATCATAGGGGAACTGAAAGCCAAACAGGGTGACGTTTGGAGACTTTTTAGGATACTTTCGGAGTTCGTTCAAGGTTTTGACCTCCTTTCGGAAATAGGTCCCTCCGTTACCTTTTTCGGCAGTTCCCGTTTTACCCCCGAAAATCCCTACTATCGGAAAGCTTACGAAACCGCCTACCTCTTTGGGAAAGAGGGTTATACGATTGTAACCGGTGGTGGTCCCGGTATAATGGAAGCGGCAAATAAAGGGGCTAAAGAAGCGGGTGCGGAAAGTATAGGACTTCAGATAGATATTCCAACCGAGGCGGGAAAAAATCCCTACACCACAAAAAGTTTACTCTTTAAACACTTTTTCGTTAGAAAGGTAATGCTCCTAAGATACGCGTTGGGATATGTAATATTTCCGGGGGGTTACGGAACCTTTGACGAACTCTTTGAGGCACTAACCTTGATGCAGACCAAAAAGATGTATCCCTTTCCCATACTCCTCTTTGGGAGTGAATACTGGAAACCTTTGGTTCACTTTATGAGGCATACCATGGTTGAATTCGGAACCATTGGCGACGACGACCTCAATTTCTTTCAAATTGTGGACGATCCCGAGGAGGCGGTTGAAATAATAAACCGCTTCGTGTTGGAAAAGAGTAAACACTTCGGTGAAAGCTTTTATGTAAACCCCAAATTCGTTAAATTCCTGCGGAGGTTAAGGGAAAAATACGAAAGAAGTTGAAATTAGCCTTTGCAACCTTTTGGGTTTTTTGTTTAAAATTCCAACCGATGGCGGTAGAGCTGGTTGTAAACTCCGAAACCAAAGATGGAAAGAAGGCAAAAATTACCGTAACACTAAAGAAGTTTTGCCAATGCAAATCCTCCCACTCCCAATGTCAGGAAGACGCCCAAAAAATAGCCCCCGAAAAGGTTTTACCGGTTGTAGCCCGTTGGGAGAGTGAAAAGATATTTTGGATGGACGGGAAACTCCACCCCAACTTTATCCTTGAAGTTTTAGAAGCTATAACGGAAGTTTTGGAAACCGTTTGCGTAACCGCAAAAAGCGAACACCTGCAAGGTGCGGATGTAAAGGTGGAGATTTCCTAAAGAAGAAGGTTTTTTGTTAATTTTTTCACTTAGGTTTTTCTTACTTTTTCAAAACTTGTTTCGGTTTCCTTAATTCAAATTCCACTAAGGTTTCAATTCCACTAAATAGAGATAAAACTAACGTCTATATTTCACAAAGCCTTCTCAAGTGAAACCAAATGGGAGTAAATTAACACCGCCAAATCCTTTTGCTTTGAGAAAATGAAAGTCGGCAAAGTGGATATAAAAGAAGTTTTTTTTGCAAATAATCTTTTCTCGGATAAAACCTATAAGTATGATGAGGAAGGCAATTTTGACTACGGTAGGATTGGGTTTGATTTCGGGTTTGGCTACCGCTACCACCATAAAAACCTCCCTTGAAGTTCAAACCTCCTACCAAGACGCGACAGAAAATGCTATGAGGACACAGGACTTAAAGCGTGGTGGAATTGTTGCAGGGTTGCAAACCCAAAACTTTTTCCTAAAAGTGGGAGTAAGGACGGAAAACGGAAAAACCAATATAGGAAGCCTCGGTTCTACGCATTTTTGGAGCAATCAATATTCGGTTTTGCTCGGATACAAACTCCCCCGACTGACCGTTTACGGTCTGTTCGGTAGAGGCTACTCAAATCGCAAGGGAATAGACAAAGGATACCTCGGCGGAATAGGTATCCAAAAGGAATTTTTGGGTTGGAAAGGTGATGCATTTTTGAGCTATTACAAGCCCGCCGATAACTATTCCTTCTACAGGTGGGAATTGGATTTAAAAGCTACCCACGAGTTTGGAAACGGATTTGAAATAACCCCCGAACTCATAACGGAATATCAGGGAAAAGACATTTACGCAAGCGACAAAGGATTAAAAGGGTATGTCAAACTCCAAATCGCAAGGGAATTCCAAACCCAATACGGAAAGTTTAAACCTTACATTTTCGGCGGAGTGGGAAAGATAACGGCTTGGCAAGAGGGGTTGTTCTCTGAGGATACAAAAAGGGCAAAGGAAGGGGAAATCGGAGCTGGTTTGAATTGCGAGTTTGGAAGGGTGAAACTAAGCCTATCGGGAGCTTACGAGTGGTGGAAGGATTTAAACTCTGACGAAACCGTATCGCAATCGCTTAAGCAAGGCGAGTTTGTAGCCGTTACCGATACCACGGGTGGTTATGCGGTAAATTTCTCTTTGAGCGTGGGGTTTTAACTGAAAAGAGAATTCCACTTTTCCTTTATCTTTTCGGTTGTTTTATCTATTACCTCTTTTATCTTATCAAACAAGTCCTCTTCGTGCTGTTTAATTTTCTCTTTCGCTTCCTCTATGCGATGTTCCGTTGCTTTTGCGATTTGGGTCTCAATTCCACTAAGTGGAGATAAAACTTACCTCACCTCTTCCCAAAAATTGCTTAACAACCCGTGTTTCAATTCCACTAAGTGTAGATAAAACGATAATCGCCAAAATCCTTGGTGTATCAAGGGAAGCAATAGTTTCAATTCCACTAAGTGTAGATAAAACCCGTTGCGGACTTCTACTACCTCCTGAAAGATACCGCAGTTTCAATTCCACTAAGTGGAGATAAAACCGAGCATTTTGCAAACCTTTTTCAGTTGCCAAGGAGCCTACTCTATCAACGGTTTGATTTTCATTTTATAAAAAATCCCCCGTTCGTCAAGTGAAGTTAATTTTCACTAACCATCAAGTTGTGTAAATACCAAACATTACTTGATAACTTCTAACTTACTCCTCCAAAGGTTTCAAATTACACCGTCTAAACGTCAGAACATACAAACATTTGAACGTCATAACGTCA
>QOAS01000114.1 GCA_003972855.1 Gammaproteobacteria bacterium
GAGTGTTGAACATATTCAGCTATATATTCCAGACTTTCTTTATTAAACGGTTCGTATTTTGCTTTTTCCACACCTTCTTTGAAATTGTGAACGATACCGTTTGAATGGTATAGTATCTTGTTCCAATAATCTCCGGTTTTGCTAAAGTCCCTATAAGGTTCGTCGGGAAAGTCTCCAAATCCGAGAACCCTTTCTTTGGCAAGTCCTCCTCCATAGAACCAGTTGTATTTGTTAAGGTAAATGTCCGCTATTGCCAATAGGTCCAGTATGTAAAAATAGTTAACCGCGTCTAATCCCAATTCCACTGCGGTTTGAACCAAACCCAATCTCGCGGAATTAACCGGTGCATTCCCATCTTCCATAGAGATGGAGCAATTCATTCCTCCAACCAAGTAGTGGGGGTGAGGATTTTTACCTCCAAATACCACATGGGGTATAACGAGTTCTCTTTGAAGGTCCAACATTTCAAGGTAGTGAGCAATAGCCATTAAATGCACTTCGGGGGGTAGCTTTTTGTAGTCGGGGTGGTTCCACCAATTGGCGGGGGCAAAAATGCCCAATTGTCCGCTATCAACGATTTGCTTAATCTTGTCTTTAACCGCCTTAAAGTATGAAGGGGTTGCTTTGGGAAATCTCCGAGCGTAAGCTTTTAAACCGGTGTAATCCTTTGCGAGGTCTACAATTTTTCCATATTTTTTAATAACAGCCTTTTGGAGTTCCGCGGTTTTTACGGGGTCCGCATTTAAAGCCTCCACGGGTGAAACCCAGTCCAACGCGTGTAGATGGTAGAAGTGAACTAAGTGGTCGTGAACATAAAGAGTTGCCAACATTATGTTCCTGATGTAATTTGCGTTTTTGGGAATTTGAATGTCCAATGCATCTTCAACCGCCCTTACGGAAGCCAAAGCGTGTATAGTGGTGCAAACTCCACATATCCTTTGTGTAAACGCCCATGCATCTCTGGGGTCTCTACCTTTTAAGATTATCTCTATCCCCCTCCACATAGTGGCGGAGGATATAGCCTCTTTAACGGTTTTATTCTTTTCATCAACTACCACTTCCAACCTTAAATGTCCCTCAATTCTTGTAACCGGGTCAATAACAACCCTTTTAGACATTTTTCACCTCCTCCCGCAATTTTTATAAAAAAATGGCCGGTTAATGATTTTCATCTTTTTTGTTGGCGTGTCTAAGACCCGTTGCAACCGCATGAACCGCAAGCGCACCGGCGGTCACTGCAGCTGCGGTTATACCAACTTTATCCGCGTTAACTTCAACATTGGGAGTAACGACACCTTTGAGTCTTTCAAAGAATGGGTCTTTATCCCAGAAGTTTTTATCCGCACAACCGATACAGGGGGCACCGGATTGGATGGGATAGGAAATTCCTCCAAACCACCTTAGGTTACCGCAAGAAGCGTAGGTTGTGGGTCCCCTACAACCCAGTTTGTAAAGGCACCAACCTTTTTTGGAAGCGTCATCATCGGGTTTTTCAACGAATTGTCCCGCATTAAAGAAAGGTCTCCTATAGCAGGTATCGTGAATGCGGTTTCCAAAGAACTGTTTGGGTCTTCCTTGGTCATCAACCGGAGGTATTCCAAATAGTGCTACATGGAGTATTGTTCCGGTAATAACCTCCGGTATAGGAGGGCAACCGGGAATCCTTATGACCGGTTTCTTAACAACTTTTGTAACATCTACCGATTCGGTGGGATTGGGTTTTGCAGCTTGAATACCACCCCAAGAGGAGCAAGTTCCCACAGCTATTAACGCCATAGCGTGATGAGCCAATTCAATAACATCTTCCTTATAAGACCTTCCCGCAACGATACAATATCTACCGTCGTTTCCTAAGGGAACGCCACCTTCGTAAATTAGGATATAACGACCTTTGTATTCTTCAACAACCTTATCAAGGTGTCCTACCAATCCCGCCCTTACCATTTTTCCGTTTTCTTCGTAAAGAATTCCCGATGCGGCGGGAATGGTTTCATCGTATTCAAGGGTTATAACATTCAATAAGAGGTCACTTGCGTAGGGGGAGTTGGACCTTATAAAGGATTCGGTGCAACCCGTGCATTCCAAACCGTGTAACCATATAACGGGAACCCTTTCCTTGGTTTCAAGGGCGTGAACTACTTTGGGAACCATAGAGGGTGCCAATCCCATTAAACCGGTTATGTAGGTTGCAAATTTCAAAAATTCCCTTCTGGAAATACCGGCTTCTTTAAAAACTTCCCAATAGGTTTTGCCCATAATTAACCCCCGTGGGTGACTTTTAATTTCCAAAATTTAACATACGAATAAAGGTTGTCAAATGATATTAGAAAATTCTAATATTGTTAAATATTAAAGACTGTATCTATTAAATACCCAACATATCCGCCGATAGCGGGCATAAATAACAAAAAAGCCCACTACACCAACGGCTAAGGGCAAGAATGTAGGCTATACCTACCTTCGGGTAGGCAGGTGGGAGTAAAGGCGAAGTGAATCCGCCTGTGGTGGTAAGGCACCGCTTAGAGGATGTAACCCCCACGAAACTACGCATTTCTAATGCGGGGTGGTTGACGGGAAGGTTTCCTTTAGACCTTTAAACTATATTCCCCGATGGAATTTCTTAAAAACCTAAGGGACCCCTTATTGGTGAAAAAACTTTTAAAGGCTATAGAAAGAACCCATACGGGAAAAACCGTAAAAATAATGGAAGTTTGCGGAGGACACACCCATGCCATTGTAAGGTATGGTTTAAACAAACTCCTCGGAGAGTTGGGTATTGAATTTCTACACGGTCCCGGTTGTCCCGTCTGCGTAATGCCCAAGGAAAGGATAGACCAAGCCATAGCCATTGCGAGGCAACCGGGGGTAATCCTCACCACTTACGGGGATATGATGAGGGTTCCCGGCTCAAGCAGTTCCCTCATAAAGGAGCGTTCCCTCGGCAGGGATATAAGAATGGTTTATTCACCCTTAGAGAGTTTGGAAATAGCCAAACAAAACCCCGAAAAGCTCGTTGTATTTTTCGCCATAGGTTTTGAAACGACCACCCCCATGACCGCAGGTTTACTGGAATTGGCTATAAAAGAGGGGATTAAAAACCTGCTCGTTCACGTAAACCACGTTTTGGTTCTCCCCGCTATGGAAGCGGTAATAAAGGAAAGCGAAATAAAAGCCTTTATAGGTCCCGGACACGTTAGTGCAATAATAGGCGGAAAGGCTTATAAACCTTTTGTGGAAAAGTATAAAGTTCCCGTCGTAATAAGCGGTTTTGAACCCGTAGATATCCTTGAAAGTGTCCTCCTCATATTAAGACAACTTAAGGAAGGAAGGGCGGAAGTTGAAATTCAATACTCCCGCGCGGTTAACTGGGAAGGAAATATAAAGGCACAGGAACTTATAGATAAATACTTTGAACCCAGAGAAACCTTTAGGTGGAGGGGTTTAGGAGATATACCCTTCAGCGCTTTGAAGTTAAAGGAAGAATATTCGCAATTTGATGCGGAAGTTTATTTCAAAGATATCCTTCCCGACAAATCTTCGGAGGACCACAAACTCTGCATTTGCGGGGAAATATTAAAAGGAAAAGCTAAACCTACCGATTGCAAAATTTTTGGAACCGCCTGCACTCCCCAAAACCCCGTAGGGGCTTGTATGGTATCTTCGGAAGGAGCCTGCGCGGCTTATTACAAATATGTTCACGGTTTAGTCTCTTCGGTTTAGAAAATCGTCAATGGTAAACAGAGAGTATAGCTTTAAACCTTCTTTTTCCAAGTTTTCCCTTCCCCCTTCATTGCGGTCTACAATAGTGCAAACCGCAACAACCTCAAGTCCGTAATCCCTACAGGCTTTCACCGCTTTTAGTGCTGAACCCGCGGTGGTTACAACATCTTCAACAACTACAACCCTTTCTCCGGGCTGGACATTTCCCTCTATCCATCTTTTGGTTCCATGTCCTTTGGGTTCTTTCCTTACGACAAAGGGTTTTATAGGTTCTCCCTTTTGGTAGGAAATCAGAGAAACCGCATAGGCTATGGGGTCCGCACCTAAAGTAAGTCCTCCTATGGCGGTAACCCCAAAAGGCTTAACCATTTCAAGGAGTAAATTTCCAATAAGATACCCACCCTCGGGGTCTAAGGTAACCCTCTTTAGGTCTAAGTAATATCGCGACAACTTACCCGAAGAGAGTTTAAAAATGGGTTCATCCGCAATTTTAAGACTTCTCTCCTTTATGAGTTTGTAAAGTCTTTCTTTTGCCTCCATTGAAAGTGGTTAATTGTAAAAATGTTTAACCAATGGGAAAAATCGGTTTTATTGGCTTCGGAAATATGGGAAGGGCTATAGCGGAAGGCTTACTAAAAACGGGAAATTTTTCCAAAGGAGACTTCATCGTTTCCGTAAAAAGTGCGGAGAGTAATGAAAAACTCCGAAGGGAAGGATTTAAAGTGGCAAATACTAACGAGGTAGTTCAAGAGAGCGAGGTTATCCTCCTTGCGGTCAAACCCAAAGACCTACCCACCGTTGTTTCCCAAATAAAAGACCTACCCCTTTTGGAGAAGAAAATCTTTATTTCCACCTGTGCGGGTGTTGAATTGAGAAAACTAAATGAGTTGTTCGGTAAGAATAACCTCAAATTGGTTAGGACTATGCCCAATATCAACGTCAAGGTAGGTAAAGGTGTTTGGGCTGTAACCTTTGGTGAAAACTTTTCCGCGGAAGAAAGGGAAAAGGTAAAAAAACTATTAGCCCTTACGGGATTGGTTTTAGAGGTGGAAGAAAACCTTATGGATAGTATAACCGCTTTAGCGGGTAGCGGTCCCGCCTTTGTTGCGGAAATTTTGGACGCTTTCGCCCAAGGAGGTGTTAAATTGGGTTTTAAATACGAAACCGCTTTAAAAATAGCGGTTTACACTTTCTTGGGAACTATTTCCCTTATGGAAGAAGATAATCTGCACCCCGCAATTTTAAGGGATAGGGTAACTTCTCCCGCGGGAACAACCATTTATGGTCTTTCCAAATTAAATAAGGAAGGTTTAAAAGGAACGATTGTAGAGGTTTTGGAAGAAGCCTATAAAAGGGCAAAGAGTTTGTAAACGCCAAAATCTTAAATCTTACTAACTTTTTCGTTATTCTTCTATTTCCTTTTTTCTTCTTTTCAAATATTCACTTATCTTTGTATAAAGTTTTAAAATTTTTGCATCCCTTTTAGGAAATGAAAATGAAATACTATTCTGTTTAGGATTTACATTTACTATATAGGCGGTA
>QOAS01000051.1 GCA_003972855.1 Gammaproteobacteria bacterium
TTCATTTTTACAAAAGATAGTGTCCTATGTATCACAACGTATGTTTATTATCATATAAAATATGACAGAATTCACAATTTGTGTTTATGTTGAGGATAATTTTCAAAACCGCTATGGGTTCTTGGCAATTAAAGATGGCAAAAACTTTTAAAGAAATACTTGAAGATTTAAAAAAGGCTGACAAAAAGCGATATAAAAAGCTTGTAGAAAAATTGGAATTATTTACAAAGGAGCTACTGGAAGCCTTAGAAAAAGGAAAGCCAGTTTCAAAAAAATATCGGCTACACCAACTCCAGAATTTCCGATATAAGGGGATACTATACCCCGATGCTTACGATGCCCACTTAGGAGGTGATACGCTACTCATTTTTTTAATAGACAAAAGTAGTAAAACGGTAATATACCTATTTTTGGGTTCACATTCCGAACTTTTTAAGTAGGAAACAATTTTTCCACTTCCCCCAATAGGTTGGAAGGCAAAGAAAATTCCCTTTCAAGGATAAACAAATTTTCCCCTCCTATTTTGAAGAAATCTTTAAAGGTGGTTATCCAAACGAGGTTTTGGTCGGGTTTGAAATCCTTATAGTGGTAGTGGTCTCTAAATTGAACCACTTTGGTTATTTCAAAGCCGTAAATTTGCGAAAGCTCCTCTACCTGTTTTAAAAAGGTTTCGTTGTCACCCAAGGCGGAAACCACCCCAACTCTTTCCCCTTTTAGGGAGGAAAAATCCACTCCTCTGAGGCGGTGGTCAAAGAGTTTGAAACCCTTTAAGGTGAGGTATCCGAACTTTTTACCCAAAGAGGAGCAAAAGTTTTCCAACCTCCTATGGGGTTTTTCGGTTTTTGAAAACAGACAATAGTCGTCCCTTTCCTTTAAAACCGATAGGGGTTCCCTAAGCCTTCCGAAGGGAAGGACTTTATCCTTTAGGTCTCGGGGGGTTATCAGCACTATGTCAAAATCCCTCTCTATCCTAAGGTGTTGAAATCCGTCGTCCAGCAGAATAACTTCGGGCGAAAAAAGTTTTTCTAAGAGTTTTGCCCCTTCGCAACGGTTTTCCGCAACGACTACGGGAATACCCTTTAGAAGTTTGGCATACAAATAGGCTTCATCTCCGCATTGTCTTACACCCACGAGGGGTTTTTCTCCATCGGAAACCAAGAGGGTGCCTTTGGTTTCCCTTCTGTAACCCCTTAAGAGGATGGATACCTTTAATCCTTTGCCCTTTAGGTGTTTGGCGAGGTGAAGAACGGTGGGGGTTTTGCCCGTCCCCCCCACCGAGAGGTTTCCCACCGAAATAACCCTCGCCTTTGGTCTGCAGGTTTTAAAGATACCCTTTCGGTAGAGGTAGTTTCTAAGCTTTACCCCCCAAAGGTAGGGATTTAAACTAAACCTCCCCATAGGTGCTTATCCTTTGGAATAACCCCATATCGGTTACAAAGTCATCGCTGAACCTCACGTAGAGTTTGCCAACTTCGTAATCCCAATCCCTCGGGGGTTCTTCTCCCAAAGATGCCATCAAAAGCCGTGCGGGAAGATTTACGCCCGCTCCCGTTGCGAAATATACCCACGCGGGAAAACGGGGATTTATCTCTATGAGGTAAACCTCCCCTTCGGGGGTGTATATGCACTCTAATTCAAAAGCCCCCCGCCATTTGAATTCTCTTACAAAGTTTTCCGCCGCGGAAATCATTTTGGGATTTCTTATGGTTACACCCGTCCAAATCTTTCCGAGTTGGGTTATCCAGAGTTTTTTAATGTTTAAAAACCCAAAGTGTCCCCCCTCTCCGTCTCCCACACCTACGAGGTTGAGTTCTTCTCCTTTGACCACCTCTTGGACTAAGACGGGATAACCCCATTGGGCTACTATTTCATTAAACTTCTCAACCGCTTCCTCGTAGGTATACACCTTGTAGGCTTTGTAGAAAAGTCCCTTTACCATTGCGGGGTATCCAACTTCCTTTAAGGCGTCCCTTAAACCCGCGTAGTCTATTACAGAAAAAGTTTTGGGGGCTTTTATCCCAATTTTTTGGGCAACGGAATTGAGGCGTTCCTTGGAACGGAGTCTAAATTGCTCTTTCGTGGGTAGAAAGCTGGCTATTTGAAAATCCTTTAGCCTTTGGGCGTATTCTATGTATATCGGCAGTTCCGCGTCCAAAGTGGGAATTACCGCGTCCAAACCGTAGTTCTCCTTTATGTAAAGGAGTCTCTGGATAAAGGCGTCCGCCCCTTGGGAGGGATAGGGCATTAGGTAGGATTTGTCTATTAGCCACTTCATATAAACGCCCGGTTCCATCGGGTCGTAGGCAAGCCCAACTATTTTTGCCTTGGGATTCCATTCCTTTATGCTTTTGGCAACCCCTACCCCGGGACCCGGATTGTCCACCGCATTTATTCCCGAAACCGCTACTTTAATCTCACTCATTGGAGTAACCCCTACTTGTTATCTATAAGTCCCAAAATCCTCAGTTGTTCCATAAAGTCGTAAAAATCCCTACGGGCGGTTTCCTCGTCTACTTCAAACTCCTTAAGGATTTCGCTTATTATTTCTTCCTCACTTAGTCCCTCGCGGAGTTTCTTTACTATAAATAACCCCGTTTGGTTTAGCACAAAAGAATTACCCGTTTCGGGGTCAAAGGCAAAACCCTCCTCGTTAATAGCCAACCTTTTAAGTTTTTCCATAAGAGGTTATTATCGCCTCGCGTGGATAAACTCTTTTTCCACTTCAATGCAAATTTCCTTATCCAAACCCTTTAGCTCCCTAAGGGGGAAAACCGCTTTTATTTCCCTTCCACTGCAGTTTAGGAAAAGCTTTACAAAGAAACCCCCGTAGGTAACCCCTTTCACTTTACACCTTAGGCGGTTTTTCGGAAAGTTACCGCAGGGCTTTACAAACTCGGGGCGGAAAAGGAGTAAAACCTTGTCCCCCTCTTTGGGGTCTCCTTCAAAACTTGAAACCTCCCAAGTTTGTCCGTTTGCAACTTCTACCTCCAAGAGGTTTTTAAATACCCTTAAAACCCTCCCCTCCAAGGTGTTTACCTCTAAAAATCGGGCGACAAAGGGGTTTTTCGGTTTAAAAAAGACCTCTTGGGGTGTTCCCTTTTCCAAGAGTTCCCCCTTTGCTAAAACAATTATTTGTTCTCCCAAATTTTGGGCATCGGTAACGTCGTGGGTAACGCAAAGGGTGGTTACCCCTCTCTCTTTTACTAATTTCCTTATAAGGGTTCTAAGTAACCCCTTATTTTGGGGGTCTAAGGCGGAAAAGGGTTCGTCCAAGAGCAAAAGTTTGGGTCTTACCGCCAAAGCCCTTGCCAAGGCTACCCTCTGCTTTTCTCCCCCGCTTAGGGTATGGGCGCTCCTTTTCAAAAGGTGGTCTATTTTTAGCTCTTTGGCTATCTTTAGAACCTCCTTTTTAACCCTAAAGGGGTTTTTCTCCAATTTTTTTAGACCAAAGGCTATATTCTCAAAGACATTCAGGTGGGGAAATAGGGCAAAATCTTGGTAGACAACAGCAATTTTCCTTTTTTCGGGAGGTAAATCGGTTATATCCTCCCCTTCAAGTTTTATACTTCCCCTTAGGGGTTTTATAAAACCCGCAACGGTTTCCAAAAGGGTGGACTTTCCGCTTCCCGAAGGCCCCAAAATAACGGTAATACTCCCCCTTGGGGTGTCAAATGTTATCCCCTTAAGTTCAAAGTTTCCCCTTTTGACCGTTAAATTTTCCACCAAAAGGTAGGTATTCATCTGTTTTTCCCCGCAAAGGTTTCAAATAAAAGCAAACACGCGAGGGAGACCGCCATAAGAATTAAACCCATAACGGTAGCCCTTTCAAGGTTACCGTAGGAGATGTTTAGAAAGATACCCACCGGCAAGGTTTCGGTTTTCATATAAACGCCACCCGCAAAGACTAAGACCGCCCCGAAAGCCCCGAAAGAACGGGCAAAGGCGACAACCAAGGCGGAAAGAAGTCCCACCTTGGCAATGGGCAAGGTTACCTTTAAAAAGGTTTCCGCAAAGCTGTAGCCCAAACTTCGGGCAACCATTTCCAATCGGTAATCCACTTGGCTAAAGGAGGTGTAAAGCACCTTTACCGCAAAGGGAAGGGAAACGGAAATTTGAGCCAATACAACCGCATAGGGGGTGAAAACGATGCCCTTAAACCTACCCAAGGAGAGGAGTAAAAGAAGCCCTATAAGGAGTTCGGGAAAAAACATAGGTAGGTCTAAAACAACCTTTAAAAACCTCTTGAGGGGAAAGTTAAACCTGACCAACGCGTAGGCGGTAAAAACCGAAAGGGGAAGAACCACGGCGGTTGAAACCAAAGAGGTAACCAACGAGAGTTTAACCGAATAAATAACCTCCTCCGAAAGGAGTTGGTCTAAAAAGTTTTCCCAATTTACGGAAAAAAGTATTGACGCCAAAAGGAGGGTAAAGAAAAACCCGACTGCGGAGGCGGTTAAAACCGAAAATCTTCTCATTATTCAAAACCGTATTTTCTAAAAACCTCCCTACTCTTTAGGAGAAACTTCTCAAAATCTTTTGCCAACTGGGGGTTTGAACTGAAAGCGGTAACCCCTACGGGGACTTTCTCAAAGCCACCAAACCTTTGGGGGAACTCGGTAACCGTAAACCCTTTTAGTTTTTGAGCCAATTCCTTCCAAATAATGGCGCAGTCTATCTGCCCATTTTGTAAATACAGCAAAAGTTGGTTTACAGTGGAAGTCTTTACCACCACTTTGGGTTGCACCTTTTCCCACAAACCCATTTCGGTTAGAAGCTCGTAGGTTACCCTCCCTATGGCGGCTTCTTTCGGGTCGCTTATACCTATGCGGGAGCAAACTTTGTAAAACCCGTAAATGTCGCCTATAGGTTTTTGGGAAACCAAAACCGCACGGTGGTAAACCAAAACCTTTACCGTTTGGGGGTCAATAAGCCCCTCTTTGGTGGCGGTTTTCATGTAACTCTCCGCGGCGGGAATGTATAGGTCTCCCAAGTGGTTTTTTAGTTTTACGAGCAAACTCCCCGAACCCGCATAAACTACCTTAAGCTCCACCTCGGGGTGTTTCCTTTTGTAACTTTCCACCACTTGGGAAAAGGGTTCCTTTAGCCCCGCCGCGGTCAAAACGGTAAGCTCCTTTTTATCCCCGCAAGAGGTCAAAAGCAAAGAAAACCACGGCAGTAGAAGGAAAAGGATTTTCTTG
>QOAS01000166.1 GCA_003972855.1 Gammaproteobacteria bacterium
TCGTTAAAAATAATTTCCCTAAAGAGGGAAAGCAAAAATCTATATCTTTCCATGGGTTATTTAAAAATTTCCAAAGTATACCGAAGAATTTTATCCCTTAGTTCCAAAGTAGGCATTTCGCAATAAATTCTCAAAAGGGGTTCGGTTCCCGACGGTCTAATAAGAAGCCATCCGTCGTTTTCAAATACGAGTTTCAGTCCGTCTATAGTTTTTATCTCCCTTACCTTTAGACCCGCTAGGGTGGTGGGAGGAGCTTTTATAAGCCCTTTCAGTTTTTCTTTTTCTTCGGGTTTCACCGTGAGGTCTACCCTTCTGTAGTAAGCCCTACCGAAGCGTTGGAACAGCTCTTCAACCATTTGGGAGGGGGTTTTATCTTTGAGTAAGAACAACTCAAGTAGATTTAGTGCGGATAAAAGCCCGTCCCTTTCGGGGGTAAATTGGGGAAATCCGTAACCTCCGCTCTCCTCTCCTCCAAAAATTACATCCTCCCTTTGTAGGATTACCGCATTTATGTGCTTAAAACCTACGGGGGTTTCTATAAGCTCTACCCCAAAGTGTTTTGCTATACGGTCCGCCAAATAGGTGGTAGATACCGTTTTTACAACCGTTCCTTTAAGATTCTTATTCTCAAGCAAGTGGAGCATAAGCAAAGCGTAAACCAGTTGGGAATTGACGAAGTTTCCCTTTTCGTCAATAAGCGCTACGCGGTCGCCGTCCCCGTCGTTCATAATTCCGCAAAAGGCTCCTTCCGCCCTAACCTTTTCCATCAAGGAGTGGGCGTTTTTCTCTACCGGCTCGGGAGCGCGTCCCCCAAATAAGGGGTCTCGGTAGGCGTGAATTTCGCAAACGGTAACCTTCGTATTTTCTAAAGCCTTCCTTAGGTATCCAGCGGAAGAGCCGAACATAGGGTCGTGAATTACTTTTATCTCCCTTTCCCTAAAGAGGTCTAAATTAACCTCGTTCCTTACAGCGTTTATGTATTCCTCCGTAAAGTCTTTCTCGTTGAGTGTTCCCTCTTGAGGGGAACCTTTGGGGGATACCCTATCTATAAAGCTCTCCACCTCGGATATAAACTCGGAGGTTGCGGCTCCTCCGAAACCTTCCTTTATCTTGTAACCGTTGTAAGCGGGGGGATTGTGGCTGGCGGTTATCATAACCCCGCCGTCAAAACCTCTGTGTTTTACCGCCCACGAGACCAAAGGAGTTGTAACCGCTTTGGGGGAAAGGTTTACCTCAAAACCCTCCGAGTAAAAAATCGTTGCGACTTCCTTTGCAAAGTTTTCCGACAAAAAGCGGTTATCGTATCCTATAAACACCCTTTTTAGGTTTTTCCTTCTTAATACCTCCGCGTGGGCTAAGGCTACTTTTGAAACATTTTCAAAGGTAAAGTCTTTGGCTATTACGCCCCTCCAACCGTCGGTTCCAAATTTGATGACCATAAAAGGAAATTTTAAAAGGCGCTACTTTAGGTGGGAATCCAAAAGCTCAAGCATTTCCTCCAATGAGGAAACCTGAATAACTCCCTCAACTCGGTGGGTTTTGTAACCTATGACCGTTTTGTTTAGAATTTTCGCATAGGCTATTTCCGATAAAGTTCCAAAATGTCCTCCTACCGCCAAAACCACCTCACCGCTGGCAACCACTAAGGGATTTCGGTTCCACCCTAAACCGGTATTTATTTTTATGTCCAAATAGGGGTTTCCGTCGCTCCCGTCGTAGGTGGTTAGAATTCCCACGGTAATCCCTTTACCGCTATCTTTTACCCCTTTGCAAACCGCTTCCATAACCCCCGTTCTTCCCCCGCAAACCACAACGAGGTTTCTTTTTCCAAGCTCCAAACCGAGGTTATAGGCAAATTGATATATTTCATCCTCGGGTAGGGCACTGGAAGAACCTATAACCGCAACCTGTCTCATCTCACCACCTCAAAAACTCCTACGATTCGGTAGTTAAATGGGTCTTCCCCGTCGGGCTGTTTTTGAACGTATTCCAAACATAGGTATTTTCCCATCTTTTTTACCAAAAGGGTGTGAAGTCCGTATTCCTTTCCTTCCAATTCCTCAAAGATTTCCGAAGTTTCCCCCTTTTCTACGGGAAGAACAGCCTTCCATACAATAGGTTTTCCCTTTTCGTCTAAGGCGGGTAGTCCCTTTATGTTGGTAAGTGCCAGTTCAACCTGAAAGGCTTTTTTCTTTCCGAACCCCAAAAATCCCCTCTTTAGGGTTTTAAAACTGATTTTTTGCACCCTTCCGCACCTGAAACCCCGCGAATAGCGGTATCCCTTTTCTATGAGTTCCCTTAGCTTTTGGGGTGAAATTTTGTAAAGTCTTTTTAAGCGAAACTTTTTCAAAACGGTAAAGCGCACCGCATTGTAGGGCGTAGTAGCCCCCTCAAAAGCGGGGTCTTCTTTATGGGGTTGAATATAGTCCACCTTAACTACCGCGGTGAGCAGTTTTACGACATTTCCCTCCAAGGTGTTAAACTTCCAAATGTAACCGCTGGGAAGCTCCAAGTAACCCTCAAAAACCTTTTCTTTTCCCTCACCTTTGTAAGAGACCTTTATAATTTCACCGTAGCGGGTTCCTTGGGAGTATATGTCACCCCCGAAGGTGGGCAAAACAAACAATGCCCCAAGTAGGAGAGAACCTAATACTTTTCCCATAAAGGGTGAAATTTAAACCCTAAACTGACCCTTTACCAGTTCCATAAAGCGGTTGAATATCTCCTCGGTATGAAACTCCTTTTTGTAGGTTTTGAGCATAACCCTCCAATCCCAATAGTTGTTCTTTGCCTCTAAAAAGGACACCTTTTGGAGTTTGTTGTCTTCAAATATTGCCACAAAGGTGGAACTGTATGGTTGCTCCATCCCGTAGCGTTTCCACAAAACTATACCCACTAAAAAGTCCTTATTTCCGTTTTTCTCACCCATTCCGTAAAAACCCAAAACATCTTCCACCTGTGAAGGGTAGAGCTTTTTTAAACCTTCCTTAAAGGGTTCAAAGAGTCTTTTAAAGTCTTCTTCCGTTAAAGGTTGGGGTTTTTTTTCTTTCTCCTCTTTTTGGGGTTTGTCCTTATTTTTGCCCCCTTCGGGGTTCCACTTTATAACCTTAGCCATAACGAAAAATGTTAAAGGGGAAGGTTAGAGACATTCGGGGTTTCCGTCGGTAATAACATTTCTAAGCCACGGAATAACCTTTTCGTTGAAAAACTGAGGATTTTCAAAGGGTGGCAAGTGGGCGGAATCGGGAACTTCCAAGTATAGGCTACAGTTACTTTCGTCGCAAATTCTCTTTACAACCTCGGGAGGGGTTACCTTGGTATCGTCCGCACCCGCAACCACCAAAGTGGGAACATCAAGCTCTTTTAAAAGGTGGGTGTAATCGGGGCGTTTAGCCATACCCCTTAAAGCTGAAGCTATTCCTTCTGGGGTCGCCTCTTCCATAATGCATCTAAGTTGCTCCATTTTTCTACCGTCCTTTTTGGTAGCGGGTGAGGTTTGGGCGTCAAGCATTGCGTCAATGAGGAAATCCTTTCCTTCGTTTAAAACCTTTTGAGCCAATTCATACCTCTGTTTTTTCCTTTCGGGTGGGTCTTCCTCCGCACGGGTTGCCACAAAAATAAGTCCGTCTATAAGTTCCCTATACCTCTTAAACAGGTCAAACATAATATAACCGCCCATAGAAACCCCTATGGGGATGACCTTTTTAATACCAAGCTCGGAGAGTTTTTGAACTATGTAATCGGTGTAAAACTCAAAGGGTGGGTCGTCGCTAATGGGCAAAGGTGCATCTCCGAATCCCGGGTAGTCAATGGCTATGTAGGGAATGTTCGCCTCCTCAAGGGCTTTGAACTGGTGAACAAACATTTTCTTATTTAGGGGAAAGGCGTGCAAGAATAAAACCGCTTTAGGTGCAAAAAGTTTAACTCCCTTCATAGGTAGAAATTATTAATAATGGTCAAACCAAAGGTAGCCTTGATTGATTACGGAATGGGTAACCTCGGTAGTGTAGCCAAAGCCCTCCAAACGGTCGGATTTGAGGTAAATGTTACCTCCGATAAAGGGGACTTGGAAGAGGCGGATGCGATAGTTTTACCCGGGGTGGGGGCATTTGGAGATGCCATAAAACGGCTAAAGGAGTTGAAATTGGACGACGCCATAAAAAGGGAGATTTTGGACAAGAAGAAACCCTTTTTGGGGATATGTTTGGGACTTCAGCTCCTATTTGAGGAGAGTTACGAATTTGGCAAACACAAGGGGTTGGGAATTTTTGAAGGCAAAGTCTTGCACTTTGGGGACAAAGTTTCCAAAGTTCCCCACATGGGTTGGAACGAAATTCATCCCTTGAGAGACCACCCCATCTTGGAAGGTTTAAAGGACGGGGATTTCTTCTACTTCGTTCACTCCTATTATGTAAACCCCAAAAGTAGGGATATAGTTCTCACCGAAACAGATTATGAAGGTTTTTATTTCACCTCGGGGGTTGCCTACGAAAATATAATTGCCTTCCAGTTTCATCCCGAAAAGAGTCAAAAAAAGGGGTTGAAACTTTTGGAAAACTTTAAAAGGTTGGTGGAAAGTTCTATTTAACCTTTCTCGGTTTTTTTAAATCCTCACTCCTTAAGATGAAGGTAACGGGTCCATCGTTGAGGATATAAACCTTCATGTCCGCCCCGAAAATGCCCGTCTCCACCTTAAATCCCTTTTCCCTCAAATATTGAACAAATTTCTCATAAATCTCTTTAGCCCTTTCGGGATTTTCGCTACGGTCAAAGGAGGGGCGACGACCTTTGCGCAGGGATGCGGGCAAAGTAAATTGGGACACCACCAATATTTCCCCTTTTATATCTTCTAAGGAACGGTCAAACTCCTTTTTTCCATCTTCCGAAGGGAAGATACGCAAGTTTACTAATTTGTCCGCCACCAGTTTTATATCCTCTTCGCCATCGCCCTTTTCCACTCCCAAGAGGACATTCACCCCTTTTCCGATTTGTCCTACAACTTTACCCTCAACCTCAACCTTGGAAAATTCCACCCTTTGAATCAAAGCTATCATCAAAATTCAATACCATACTTTAAGAAATGGCTATAAAAGTGGAAGTTCCCGCTTCAACTTCCAACCTCGGTGCGGGGTTTGACACCTTCGGGTTGGCTCTGACCCTTTACAA
>QOAS01000147.1 GCA_003972855.1 Gammaproteobacteria bacterium
CAACCAGTCCCCCTTTTTGGGCAAAGTCGTATATAGCCTCCGCCAAAGGAGTTTTGGAAGCCAAAGCCCCCGGGCGCAGGTAATCCCCGAAAGAAAAACCTCCGGGGATAACCACGCAATCCACATCAATCTTTCTATCCTCCCAATGGAGGAACTTAACGGGCTTATTTAATATCTCCTCTATTACGTAATAGGTATCGTAGTCGCAATTGGAACCGGGAAAGACCGCAACGCCGAACCTCATAAGGGAAACAATTATCATATCTCCCTTTATGGTTATAGGCGTATACGGAAGGGATGAGGGCTACCTCGTATACCTTCTACTCAGAAATATAGCAACCGATTATTCCAGCGATGTATGTTTCCGCTTTGAGGACAGGCTGATTTTCAAATCCCAAAAGGGGAGGAAAGTCTTTTTTATCCCCCAACCGACCGACGATGAGAGAGAAATTTTAAAACTCATTTTGGAAAGTAGCGAGGGACTGATTTTTACCAAATATTGCACGGGATTAAAAAACTGTATTCAAATAGATGGAGATTATTTACTTGAAACCCTTAAAAGGGCTTCTCGGGAATTTTTGGCAATCCCCCAAATGGACGGGTTTTTAAAAGGCTACACCTTTAGGTTTGAAGATGAAAACCTTATAAACCTTTTAAGGGAGAAACTGAAGTTCTACATACCTTTGGTGGTTGCCAAAAGGCATAGCATACTCTTTGCGTGGAAATATTACCTATCCCAAGAGGGTGTCCCCGCGGTGGGATTTCTATATCCCTCGGAAGTTAGACTCCTTGAGCCTATTCTCTCCAACATAGGTTTTTCCGATAAGCTTTTTCCACTAATTTTGGGGAACACCGACAACAAACTCTTGGAGGTTATCAAAAATTACGGATTTGTTCCCACCGAAGTTTTAATTCCTTCAAAAAATAACATAGAAAGTGAACTTAACTTTATATACCTCGCCAAAGAGGTTGCAAAAAATATAGAAAAGGCTTAAAGGGGAATATTAGGGAACGAATTTTTTCTTGAACTCCTCAAGGGCTTTCTTGATTCCTTCCTCTATTTCGGGAGTAAGGTCTTTAACCTCTCTGATTTTCTTAAGTAGGTCTTGTTTTTCGGTATCCAAGAATGCGTATAGTTCTTTTTCAAACTTCCTTACCGCGGAAACGGGTAGGTCGTCCAAGTAACCTCTGGTTCCCGCATATATGGCTATAACCTGCTTTTCAAAAGGTATGGGGTTATAAGGCTCCTGTTTGAGCAATTCCACCAATCTTAGACCTCTTTCTATAACCTTTTTGGTAGCCTCATCCAATTCGGAGGCGAACTGAACGAATGCTTCCAATTCTCTGAACTGTGCCAAGTCCAGACGGAGTTTACCCGCAACCTTTTTCATTATCTTGGTTTGAGCGGCACCACCAACCCTGGATACGGATATACCTACGTTAATGGCGGGACGAACACCTTTGTTAAATAGGTCGGTTTCAAGGAATATCTGTCCGTCGGTAATAGAAATAACGTTGGTGGGAATGTATGCGGTAACGTCACCCGCTTTAGCCTCAATAATAGGTAGCGCGGTCAGAGAACCCGCACCGTTTTCATCGTTCAATTTTGCCGCACGCTCCAACAGTCTGGAGTGTAGATAGAATACATCACCGGGATAAGCTTCCCTACCGGGCGGACGCCTCATTAGAAGCGATAGCGCCCTGTAAGCTTCCGCGTGTTTGGTAAGGTCGTCGTAGATTACAACCGCGTGCATACCGTTGTCTCTGAAGTATTCACCTATGGTACAACCGCTGAAGGGCGCCAAGAATTGCAATGCGGGTGCCATTGTGGAGTCCGCAACCACAACGGTGGTGTATTCCATAGCACCGTGTTTTTCAAGCAAGTCTATGAGCCTTGCTACCGCATTTCTCCTTTGTCCTATAACAACGTAAACCGCGTAAATTTTGTCGTCGGGGTTTTGTTCGTTGTGTTGCTTTTGGGCGAGAATGGTATCTATGCAAACGGTGGTTTTACCTGTGTTTCTGTCACCGATAATAAGCTCCCTCTGACCCCTTCCGATGGGAATCATTGCGTCTATGGCTTTTATACCGGTTTGGAGGGGTTCGTGAACGGGTTTCCTTTTGACTATACCGGGAGCTATTTTTTCAACGGGAGAATAGTATTCGTATTCAATAGGTCCTTTGCCGTCCAAGGGGTTACCCAGAGGGTCTACCACCCTACCTATAAGTCCCTTTCCGACGGGTATGGACAGGATTTGACCGGTTCTCTTTACGAGAGAACCTTCCTTAATTCCCGCTTCGCTTCCCAGTATGATAATACCTACATTGTCTTCTTCCAAGTTGAAAGCGACACCCTTTACCCCGTTGTCAAACTCAACAATTTCCATTGCCATTACTTTTTCAAGACCGTAAGCCCTGGCAACTCCGTCACCGACGTAGTAAACAACTCCTACCTCGTCCAGTTTCGCTTTGGGTTCAAACTCTTTAAGTCTCTCCTCTAAAACTTTCAAAGCCTCTTCATAGGACAAAGTCATTTTTTACCTCCCGTAAAGTTATATTTTCATTGCAAGTTCTTTCAAAAGGTTTTTAACGGAAGCGTCTACTACAAAGGAGGTGGTTTTAACTACAAATCCCCCTATAAGCTCGGGGTTTACCGCAAAGGTGGTTTCTACCTTTTTGCCGAGCTTTCTTTCCAAAACCTTTACGAGGTTATCTTTGATTTCCTGCGGTAGCTCGCTTGCACTTTCAATTTCCGCTTTTACGGTTCCCAAAACATTTTCCAACTCGTATTGGTAAGCCCTTATAACCAAAGATAGGTATTTGAAACCGTGATTTTTGGTTAAAAACACCAAAAGTTCCTTTGCGAGTTGTTTATTTTCCAAATCCAACCTTTGAACGAAATCTTCAAAAAACTTTTCCTTATCCTCAAGGGGAATTTCTTCGTTTAAGACCAAATCTCTGAAAGGTTTGTTTTTTCTGTAAAGCTCGCTGAGTATCTTTAAAAATTCCAAAAACTTAACCTGCTCGGTGGTATTTCCCTCCAATTTATTCAATAGAACCTTTACAACCCTCTTAGCCAATGCGGTTCCCTTTAGCATCTAAGTAACCCCCTTAGTTTTTGCTGAGGTCGGAGAGCATTTTTTGGGCGAACTTTTCCTGAACCTCTTTGTTGGCGAAAAGCTCTTTAAGCATTCCTTCCGATAGCTCTATAGCCTTTTGAGCGGCGTATTTTCTAAGTTCCTCTTTAGCTTTGTTGGTTTCTATTTCTATTATCTTTTCCGCCTTTTCCCTAATTCTGTTTGCCACCTCTTGAGCTTGAGCAATTATTTGCTCCTTCTCCTTTTTGGCGGTTTCTTCCGCGACCTTTATGCTTTCTTCGTATTTAACTTTTGCCTCTTCAAGAGCCTTTTTAGCCTTTTGCAATTCCTCTTTTGCTTTGGCGTGGTTTTCTTCCGCCTCTTTTACACTGCCGATTATTTCATTTTTGTAGTTTTCTATCCACTTTAGAAACGGCTCTTTGAAGAAATAGACCAGAGCGCCTACGACAATGGCTATGTTGATACCTTTCCAGATTAAAACCGTAGGGCTTTCCAATTCATGCCCCGTGCCTCCCGCTTCCGAGGCGAGGGCAACCCCCGCGGATATGAGAATTCCGACGATACCCCAAACCGCTTTCGCCTTCATTACTTCCTCTCCCCTACAAATTTTTCGGTAATTATTTTGGCGAGAACTTCTACCTTTTGCTCAAGCTGAGCCTTTGCGGTTTCAAGCTCCTTGGCGATTTCCTCTTTGGCTTTTTCAACCTTTTCGTTGGCTTCTTTTTCCGCTTCCTCTATAATCCTATTGGCTTGTTCTTTTGCCTCTTTACGGGCGTTTTCCAATATTTCGTTAACCTTTTGTCCCGCTTCATTTAAAACTTTTTCCGCTTCCTTTAGGTAAAAGGTGGCTTCTTCGCGGAATTTTTCCGCTTCCTTATTGAGTTCTAAAATCCTTGCGTTCCTTTGGTCTACCGTTTTGGAATAGGGCTTTACGTAAATCAGATTTACGATAAATAGGAAGATTAAAAACAGAATGGCTTGAATAATCAACGTATGGTTTAGCAAAACACCTATATCCATTTTCTCCTCCCGAGAGGTTTCCTTTACTTAAAACCTCATTATTATAAAAATCGTTAAGAAACTTCTAACCGTTTTCCAAAATTCCCAGTAACTCCTTAGGAGTTTTCAGGAGAAAATCGGGCTTAACCTCGGGAGGGAGAGGTTGGATATAACCCCATAGGGCTAGTGCGGATTTGGCACCCGCACCTTTGGCGGACAGTATATCGTCAAGGCGGTCTCCAACCACTATTGTTTTGGAGGGTTCCAAATTCAACCTTTTGCAGATAAAGAGAATATGCTCCTTGGAGGGTTTATGCTCTCTGGGAAGGTCTCTTCCTACGACGGTGTCAAAGTAATGGAGTAAATCGGTTATCTTTAAAACCCTCAAAGCTCCCTCGGTTATCTTATTGGTGGCAACCGCCAATTTCAATCCCCTTTCCTTTAAAATTTCCAAGGTCTCCCTTATTCCCTCAAAGGGTTTGGTATCCTTGCAAAGATACCTATTGAGGTAATAAGAGCGCAGTTTTAAAAGGGCTTCCTCCCAAACCTCGGAGGGAAAAAAGGGTGCTATAAATCCGTAGGCTCCGCCACCTATGTGCTTTTTAAATTCCTCAAAGGAGGGAGGTTCTATTCTGTAATCCCTTGCGGTATCGCAAAGGGCGCGGTAGAGGTCGGGGGCGGTGTCAAGAAGGGTTCCGTCCAAGTCAAAAATCACCGCTTCCACCATAGAACACCCAAAATTTTAAGATTAAATGTCGGACCTCTTTAAGAGGATTGTAGACCAATCCCCCTACGGGGTTATCGTTCTTAAAAAGGACAACGGAAGTATCCTATATATCAACCCTGCCCTCAAGGAGTGGGGTATTTCCGAAAGGGAACTTTTAAAGTCCTTGCCAAAAGAGAATTCCTGCGAGGTGGAATTTAAAAACCGTTTTTTCAAAATAAAAAGGTTTGAGGAGGATAAAAACATTATTTTCCTTATAGAGGATATAACTCCCCTAAAGACCTACCAAAGGGCTAAAAAGGATTTTGTTGCCAATGTATC
>QOAS01000026.1 GCA_003972855.1 Gammaproteobacteria bacterium
CCGAAGGCGGGGATTAGTCCTCTAACTTCAAAACGCTCAAAAAGGCTTCCTGCGATAGCTGAACTTTACCGAATTGCTTTAGTCTTTTCTTACCCTCTTTCTGCTTTTCCAAGAGTTTTTTCTTACGGGTTACGTCTCCACCGTAGCATTTGGCTGTAACGTCCGCCCTAAGGGCGGGAATTCTTTCGGAAGCTATTATCTTGTTTCCTATACCCGCTTGCACCTTTATGTCAAAAAGCTGGCGCGGAATGGTTTCCTTTAACTTCTCAACTATTTGCCTTGCCCTGCGGTAAGCCTTATCGCGGTGGACTATAAAAGATAGGGTATCCACCGGTTGATTATTGATAAACACCCTTAACTTTACGAGGTCTTCTTTTCGGTATCCTATAAACTCGTAGTCGTAAGAGGCGAAACCTCGGGTAACTGACTTAATTTTGTCGTGGAAATCGGTAATAATTTCCGCCAAAGGCATTTCGTATTCAAGGGCTACCGTATTGGGGTCTAAGAATTCAAACTTCTTCTGAATACCCCTCTTTTCCTGACAAAGTTGCATTACCGCGCCCAAATAGTCCTTGGGTGTAACTATGGTCACCAAAACCCAAGGTTCCTCTATCCATTGATACTTGTCGGGGGTGGGAAGCTCTTCGGGGTTTCTTATCTCCTTGTAACTTCCATCGTTCATCTTTACCCTGTAAATAACGTTGGGTGTGGTAATAATAAGGCGGGCGCCGTATTCCCTCTCAAGGCGTTCCTGAACTATTTCCATATGCAAAAGACCTAAAAAGCCGGCTCTGAACCCCAAACCGAGAGCGGGTGAACTTTCCGGTTCAAACACCAAAGCGGCGTCGTTTATTGAATACTTTTCCAAAGCATCCCTAAGCTCCTCATAGGTATAATCGTCTGCGGGATAAAGTCCCGCAAAGACCATAGGCTTGGCGGGTTTGAAACCGGGAATAGGTTCGGGAGTAGGGTTATCCGCATCGGTAATGGTATCACCAACCCTTATATCTTTAACATCCTTTATAGAAGCGGCAATATAACCCACCTCTCCCGCGGAAAGCTCCTTTAGGGGGGTTTGACGGGGAGTTTGCGTTCCCACCTCGGTTACTTCAAACTCTTTGCCGGTGGACATTAACCTTATGGTCGTTCCCCTCTTTACCCTTCCGTCAAAAATCCTAACATAGGCAACAGCCCCTTTATAGGGGTCGTAATAGGAGTCAAAAATGAGTGCTTTTAAAGGCTTATTGGGGTCTCCTTTGGGTGGAGGAATTCTCTTCACTATAGCCTCAAGGAGTTCCTTTATTCCTATACCTTCTTTGGCGGAGGTTAAAATCGCCTCCTCGGGGTCTAAACCCAAAATGTTTTCTATCTGTTCTTTTACCCTATCTATATCCGCGGAAGGGAGGTCTATTTTGTTTATAACGGGAATAATAACGAGGTCTTGTTCCACCGCCTTCCAAAAGTTGGCAATGGTTTGGGCTTGTATCCCTTGGGTGGCATCAATGAGAAGCAAAACACCTTCGCAAGCCGCCAAAGAACGGGAAACCTCGTAGGAAAAATCTACGTGTCCTGGCGTATCTATCATATGGAGTTCGTAAGTTTTTCCGTCGTCCGCCTTGTAATAGAGTCTTACCGCTTGAAGTTTTATGGTTATTCCCCTCTCCCTTTCAATGTCCAAGGTGTCAAGCATCTGCTCTTGGAGTTCCCTTTTGGATACCGCACCGCAGTATTCTATTAGCCTATCCGCTAAGGTGGACTTTCCGTGGTCTACGTGGGCTATTATTGCAAAGTTTCTTATATGCTCTAACTTCATCTTTGATTTTTTAATTTTAAGTTTGGAGCTGACAACCGACAGGAACGGTTTTTAAAATGGGTGCTATGGCGGATAAAGAAACCCTCCTAAAACAGCACCAAATATTGGCAAATCAAAACCCCACTTCGGAAGGTTTTTTGGAAAAACTGAAAAAACACTTTGAAGAGGAGGAAGCTTTTTTGGAAAAACACAAGGAGGTTTTAGGCGGAAGCGACGAACTTTCACCCCTTGGGATGGTAAAAAAGGAACACAGACTGCTTTTGGATTATTTAGAAAAAGGGGAAATAGAGAGGTTTAAGAACTTGTTCAAATACCACACGTTTAAGGAGGAAACCCAAATATATGCAACGCTATCCCTCGGATACAAAACTTTTTAACATACCTTCTATGGGCAAGAGATTTTTGCTAAGCACGGTTGCAGGGTTGTGTTTTCTTTTAACCCCATCTTTCGGAGATTGTAAGTTCGTTCCTCCTTGGAGTGGTAACTTTACAAAGTTTGACTACAAAAGTTTAAGTTGTTCAAACGGAACCGTTAAAGTGGAAGGATTAATATGTCAATCCGAAAAAGGTAATTGCACGGCGGAAATCTATCTTTATCAACCGCTGGAAAACGATTTTGAGTTAAAAATTTTGAAAGGCTTGAAATCTTTTAACGGAAACTACACAGAGAATGTGGAATCTATTACTATTTTCGGTAAAAAAGAGGAAATTTATTTCCTCCGTATGAAAAATTTTAGAAAAAAAATAAAAAACGGTGAAATTTTTATTCCAGAAGTGCTTATTACCGCTTTCCGTTCTTCCACAGGTATGGGAGTAAACCTAAACGGTAGTTTCTATTTAAAGGATTTTTCCGAAACGCCAGTTCCATTTACCTTAAGTTTATCAACCTTTTCGGGGAAAAAAACGATAAAGATAAACGCCCTTTTTAACTTATTTGGATTTTTAAATGCGGAGTTAGAGGGAACCATAGAAAATGCGGGAGAACTTTTAAACCTTCTTTCGGAAAAAAACATTGATTTAAACGACAAAAGATGGGAAAAACGGATAGGAGAAGCAATAGTAAAATTGGTTCCCAAAAAATTAACTTTAAGATTGGAAGTGGAAGACCTTTTATACCAAAAGGTAAGGAATAGCAAAGATTACAAAGAGCTTATTGAGGAACTTAAAAAGGAAAAAATTCCTAAGGAGTATCAACCCCTAAAGGAGAAGTTGTTGAGATTGTTGGAAGGGAAAAACAACTCCCTAAAGCTGGAGTTGGAAAATGCCCACAACCTGAATGTGGGACAATTAATGGGTTTCCTAATAATGCTTTCGGCGGGTGACAAAAATGAAGTAAAAAGCATAGTGGAAAAATTTTTCCTATTCAAATTGGAGGTTAAATAGCACTAAAGCGTATACCCAAACATCCTAACGAGTTCGGGGCGTTCCCTCCAGTCTTCCCTAACCCTCACCCAAAGTTCAAGGTAAACCTTTTTACCCAAAACTATCTCCAATTCTTCCCTCGCCCTTTTACCAATCTCTTTTAACCTTTGCCCCCTTTTGCCGATGATTATCGGTTTTAAACTTTCCCTGCTCACTATTATTTCTCCGCTTATAACGAGCATATCGGGGTTTTTATCCCCCGGTTTTATCTCGTTTATAACTACCGCAACCTCTTGGGGAACTTCGTCGTGGGTCAGTTGCAATATTTTTTCCCTGACTATTTCCGCAACATAAAGTCTAAGCGGTAAATCCACCGTCATATCTTCGGGAAATAGGGGTTCCCCTTCGGGGAGATATTTTTTAACAACCTCTAAGAGTCTTTTAACGTTGGTTCCCTTTTTGGCGGAAATCGGAACTATTTCCGCAAAGGGGTAATATTGGGCGCTCTTCTCTATGAGGGGTAAAAGTTCTTCCGTCTTTTTGAGTTTGTCCATTTTGTTTATAACCAAAATTACCGGTTTGTTTTGAGGTTTAACATATTTTTCAAAGATTTCCTTGTCCTGTTTAGTCCAAGGACGGTGCGCCTCTATCATAAACAGAATCAAGTCCGCATCCTGCAAAGAGGTGGTAGCCATCTCTATCATTGCCTTTTCCATAGCGTCTTCTTCCCTGTAAATTCCCGGGGTGTCCAAGAAGATTATTTGGGAGTCTTCATCGTTTTTTATACCCAAAAGCCTTATACGGGTTGTTCCCGGTTTATCGGTCACTATGGAAACCTTGGTTCCTATTAAGGCGTTTATTAGGGTGGACTTTCCCACGTTGGGTTTACCCACAATGGTTACATACCCAACCTTTTTCTTTTTCACCTTTTCCTCCATCTGTTTCAAAATTTATAAACTTTCCGCAAAAGGCAAGATAGTTTCTTTTTATGAGCGTTTTGGAAAAGATAGTAGAGGACAAACTTCCCCGTTTGGAAGAGAAAAAATCCAATCCCGACTATAGGTCAATGGTAAAAAACCTCACCTTGGAGCGCAAAGAGACCCTAACCTTTGATTGTTCGGTAAGAAAACCTTGCATTATTGCGGAAATCAAACAGGCTTCCCCTTCGGAAGGTTTGATAAGGCGGGTAGACCCCATAGAGGTTGCAAAAGGTTACCAAACCGCGGGAGCATGCGCTATTTCGGTTCTCACGGAGGAAAACTACTTTAAAGGGAGTTTAGACTTTTTAAAAAGTATCCGCCAAAGGGTTACCATCCCCCTCCTTAGGAAGGATTTTATAGTGGATGAACTGGAACTATGGGAAGCCAAAGCCTTCGGGGCGGATTTGGTATTGCTTATAGTAAAAATCCTTGACGAGGTAAAGCTACGAGACTTTATAGAAACCTCTTTAGGTTTAGGACTTACTCCCCTCGTTGAGGTATTTGACGAGTGGGAACTTGAAAAGGTTTTAAAGTATTACGACAAACTGGTAGGGGTAAACAATAGAAATCTGGAAACCTTAGAAGTTGATTTAAAGGTTTCCGAAAGAATTTTACCCCTTATGAAATCCGCGGGGGTTCATTGCGCGGTTGCGGAAAGTGGAATTTCCACTCCTAAAGACATAGAGAAACTTTCCAAAGCGGGTGCGGATGCTTTCCTTATAGGAACCTCCCTTATGAAGAGTGAAAATCCTTCTCAAAAACTAAAGGAGCTTATAGAAAAAAGTGCCAACCTTTAGTCGCCATATATTTTCCTTATTTCCTGCTTTAGTGCGGGATTTAATCCCAACCTCTTTAAGGTTTCCTCTTTTGCATTTAATACCTCGTAAAGGTTTTCAAAATTCCTCTCAAGAATCTTTCTCTCCCTTTCGGGGAGTTTTCCGAG
>QOAS01000159.1 GCA_003972855.1 Gammaproteobacteria bacterium
TTTTCCTTTAGTTTTCCAAAGTCGGGTTTTTTAACCTTCAAACTTTCGGGGGTGACTTGCAGGGGAACATCAAACCTTAGTTGGGTTAGAGAAAGCCACTTTTTGAGTTCCTCTTTTGAGGTTGAAGAGAAATACCTCTTCAGGGCGGGGGGTAGATTTTCCCACTCCGTGATGAGTTTATCCACCGTGTCGTATTTTTCCAAAATCTCCTTTGCCTTTTTGGGTCCTATACCTTCCACACCGGGGATGTTGTCGCTCTTGTCTCCCACCAGTGCCAAATAGGAGGGTATCTGATGGGGTTTCACTCCGAATTTTTCCTCCACCTTTTGGGGGGTAATCTCCTCCCCGTTTAGGGGATTTATAAGCCTTACACCCTTTAAGGAAAGCAGTTGAGCCATATCCTTATCGGGGGTGTAAACCACTATTTGCCAACCCTTTTGGGAAAACTCCTTGCAAAGGGTTGCTATAACGTCGTCCGCTTCAAAACCTTCCACCTCCAAGGTGGGAATTCCCAACAATCCAACAAGCTCCTTAATGACGGGAAGCTGTCGCTTTAGCTCGTCGGGGGCTTTGCGCCTTTGGGCTTTGTAATTTTCAAAGAGTTTTTTTCTAAAGGTTTTTTTAGGAGTGTCAAAGACCACCCCCGCGTAAGCGGGCTTTTTCTCCTTTAAAATAGCCAAAAGCATTCTCAAAAACCCGAAAATCGCACCCGTAGGAAAGCCGTTTTTGGTCTTTAGGGGCGGAAGGGCGTAATGCGCCCTGTAGGCGTAGGACGAACCGTCCAGCAGGTATAGGGTGTTTCCCATTTCCTAAAATTTAGGATAGTGGAAATGGCGGAAAATAGGTTACTCCCCTACGGGGTGAAAGATTACTACCCCTCCGAGGTTAGGAAGTTAAACCTAATCCTCTCCGGTGCGGAAAAGGAGCTTACCCTTTGGGGATATGAAGAGATAAAGTTTCCCACCCTTGAGTATAAGGAACTCTTTGAAACCACCTTGGGGGAGAATCTGAAAAACGGATTTCTACTCAAAGAGTGCGAAAAGGGAGAAATCCTCGCCTTGAGGTATGACTTTACGCCACAAATATTGCGTTTCGTTCTCCACTCTAAGGAGAGGGTTTTTCCCCTAAGGGTTTACTACAAAGGGGAAACCTTTAGGGCTAACCGCGAGCTTTGGGAAGAAATAGAACTGGGTTTTGAGCTGGTGGGGGCACAAACCGTTGAGGCGGACGCGGAAGTTTTGGCAATCGTAAAGGGTATCCTAAAGAGGTTGGAAGTTAAAGACTACACCTTAGTGGTGGGTCATAGGGTAGCCTACGAGAGTTTGGTAGAAAGATTTGGAAAACCCGCGGTGGATAAAAAGCAATTTTCACCAACTTTAAAGGTTTTTCTAAAAACCTACCCCCTAACGGGTGAAGAGTGGCAAAACCTTTCCATTCCCCAAAGCGTAAAAGAGGAACTTTCCGCCCTTTTGGAGTTACTTAAAACCTACCAAATTGCAGAGGAAAACATTTTGTTCAGCCCCTCCCTAAAACCCGAAAGGGAATACTACTCGGGACTCTACTTTAAGGTTATAGGAAAAAGCGGAACCTTGGCGGTTGGGGGAAGATACAACAAACTCTTTGAGCGGTTTGGCGAAAGTCTCCCCGCAGTGGGAGGGGGACTGAAGATAAACAACCTTTTGGAGGTAGTCCCAAAGCAAGCGACCCCACCGAAGAGGGTTTACATAATAGACACCACCCCTTCCAAAGGTGAGGGTTGGAAATTGGCAAAACTCCTAAGGGAGAGGGGAATTATTGCGGAAAGGGACATAGTAACCCGAGACCCCCATCAGTCGGTTAAGGTTGCAAGGGAAAAGGGCTACGAGGAGATTATCGTAATAGGCGAAAAGATAGAGGGAACGGTAAGTGCGGAGGAATATTTGAAAATGTTGGAGGGATAAAATGGCGGAAATTTTGCAAATCTACAAAATTTTTGAAAAGAAATTCGGAAGCGAAGAGGCTGGTAAATTAACCGAGGCTTTGGAAACTTTTATCAAGGAAAAGAAGAGGGAACTAAAACAGGAGCTTAAAGAGGAACTTCTCAAAGAACTGGTTACAAAACAAGATTTGAAGGTTTCGGAACAATCTATAAGGGCTTTGATAGAACAAGTAAGGGGAGATTTGCAATCCCAGATAGAACAAGTAAGAGGGGATTTGCAATCTCAAATAGAACAAGTTAAGGGGGATTTGCAAACACAAATAGAACAAGTTAAAGGTGAGTTACAATCCCAAATAGAGCAAGTCAAAGGAGAGCTAAAAGCGGAAATAGAACAGGTAAAAGGGGAACTAAAAGGGGAAATTCAAGGGGTGAAAAATGAACTCTTAAAGTGGCTTATAGTTCTGTTTGTAGGACAGGCAACCTTCGTAGTGGGTTTGGTATTTACTTTGGTAAAGGTTTTAAAAGGTTAAAAGAAAAATTAGGGAGTTTCCTCCCAAATTATGTAATCCCAATTTTCGCGGGGTCTGGTAACCTTATAGCTCCCGTTTTCCACTATAACCTCCACCGCGCGGGGTCTCATATTGTAGTGGGAAGACATAACGAATCCGTAAGCTCCCGCGCTTAAAATGGCGAGGTAATCCTTCCTCTCCACTTTGCAGATTTCCCTGTTTTCTCCCAAAATGTCCCCCGTTTCGCAGATGGGACCCACTATGTCGCAAACAACCTTTTCTTCCCTCTCTTTAACCGATACTATGTGGTGGTAAGAGCCATACATTGCGGGTCTAAGTAGGTCGTTAAATCCCGCGTCTACCATAACAAAGAGTTTCTCGTCCTTTTCTTTGAGAAACTGAACTTGGGTAATTAGGATTCCCCCGTTACCCGCTATGGAACGCCCCGGTTCCAATATAAGTTGGGCGTCTACCCCTTTGAGTTTGGGAAGAACTATATCCGCCAACTCTTGGGGAGTGGGAACTTTATCTTCGGGTTTGTATTTAATTCCCAATCCACCGCCGATGTCTATGTATTTGATTTCTATTCCCTCCGCCTTTAGGCGTTTGTAGAGGTCTACAACCTTTTCTACTGCTTCCCCAAAGGGTGAGAGGTTTAAAAGTTGGCTACCTATGTGGCAGTGAATACCTACAACTTCTATGTTGGACAAGGAAGACGCCCATTTGTAGACTTCCAAAGCCTTGTGTATGTCTATACCGAATTTGGACTTTTTCAAACCGGTTGCAATTTTGGGGTGGGTTTTGGGGTCTACGTCGGGATTTACCCTCACCGCTATGCGGGCTTTTTTACCTTTAGACTTTGCCAGCTCGTTTAAAACCTCTATTTCCATTTCGCTTTCCGCGTTAAACATCAAAATGTCCTGTTCCAATGCAAAAAGCAGTTCCTCTTCGGTTTTTCCAACACCCGCGTAAACTATTTTGTCGGCGGGAATGCCACCTTTTAAAGCCCTGTAAATTTCTCCTCCCGAAACGGTATCCGCACCGCACCCTTCTTCCGCCGCTATTTTTATTACTCCCAAGTTAAAGTTTGCCTTAACCGCGTAGGCTATCAGGGCGTCGGGAAAAGCCTTTTTGTATGCCCTAATTTGGTCCCTTATGTGGTTGGCGGAATAGACGTAAACGGGAGTTCCAACCTCTTTGGCAAGATTTAGAAGGTTTACCCCGTCAAAGTGTAAAACTCCGTCTTTATACTCCAAGTAAGGGGAATACTCTTTTAGAACCATAAGGGGTTTATTATTAAAAAACCCCAAAAAGGTTGAAAGGGAAAGAAAAATCACCCGTTGAGTTTGGCGAGTATCTTTTTCCTCCAGAAGTTGGCTTTTTCGTAAATTTCCTCCTCGTCAAGGGTTAGGACTTTACCGTTTTCCATCAAAATTTTTCCGCGAGAAATTACGGTTTCTATATCCCCCGCTTGGGCGGAATAAACCAATTGGGCTACGGGGTCATAGAGCGGTTGCAGGTGGGGTTTTTGGACATCCACTATTATTATTTCCGCGTCATACCCTTCTTTTATCCTTCCCGCCTTTATACCCACACTTTCAAAGCCGTTGGCGGTGGCTATTTCCAAAGCTTGGGAGGAACTTAACGCGGTGGGGTCTAAGGTTACCCCCTTTTGGAGTTTCACCATAGTAGCCATTTCTTCCAACATATTGAGGTTATCGTTGGAAGCGGAACCGTCCGTTCCGAGACAAACCTTTATACCCCTTTTGACATAGTCACTAACGGGGGCTATTCCCGAACCCAATTTCAAATTACTTTCGGGGCAATGGGCTACCTTAACACCGCTTTGGGCTACCCATTCCCTTTCTTCCTCGTCCAACCAAACCATATGGGCTCCTATTACCCTTTCCCTCAAAAGGTCTAAGTTTTTCATGTGTCTTATCGGTGTGGTTTTGTATTTTTCCTCAACCTGTGCCAGTTCCCCTTTGCTCTCCGCCAAGTGGATGTGGTAGGGAACATCAAACTCCTCCGCCAGTTCCATAGCCTTTGTAAGGGTTTCGGGGGAACAGGTATATACCGCGTGGGGTGCAACTACGGGTATAATATCGGGGTCTCCCTTAAAGTGGGAGACAAAATCCCTTGCCCTCTTTAGGTATTCCTCGGGTGAGGAGGCAACCTTGGTGGGAAAGTCTAAAATTCCGAAACCCAACCCCGCGCGGATACCCGCTTTCTTTACAACCTCCACGGTTGCCTCTTCAAAGAAATACATATCTAAGTAAAAGGTCGTTCCACTCTTTATCATTTCCAAAATTGCCAGTTCCACCCCGTCGCGGACGAATTCGGGGGAGACAAACTCTCCCTCCAAAGGCCATATTACCTTTGTAAGCCAATCCATCAGGGGAAGGTCTGCCCCCAAACCCCTAAAGAGGTTCATCGCGGCGTGGGTGTGCATATTGGCAAAAGCGGGGGCAACTATTTTGCGGTTTGCATCTATAGTTTTTTCCGCTTCTAAAGAGCTACTTAGCCCCTCTCCAACCTTAAAAATTTTTCCGTCTTTAATAGCCACATCGCCTACAAAGGTTTTTCCGCCGTCGTTGGTTATTATCCAACCGTTTTTGATAAGGAGGTCTACC
>QOAS01000071.1 GCA_003972855.1 Gammaproteobacteria bacterium
TAATAAACCCCTAATGGAGAGGAGGGAAAAGCTTTACGAAGGAAAGGCGAAGATTATTTATGCAACCGACCAGCCCGACAAGGTGATAATCTACTTCAAAGACGATACAACCGCCTTTGACGGGGTTAAAAAAGAGCAAATCGTCGGTAAAGGGGTTATCAACAACACCATATCTTCCCTAATCTTTGAGGTTCTAAACAAGAGGGGCATACCCACCCACTATATTGAAAAACTCTCCGATAGGGAAATGCTCGCCCTGAAGGTGGAAATTATTCCCGTGGAGGTGGTAGTTAGAAACTTTGCCGCGGGAAGTTTCACCCGCAGATACGGAGTTCCCGAAGGAACGAAACTTGAAAAACCCTTGGTTGAAACCTTTTGGAAAAACGACGAACTTCACGACCCCTTGGTTTGTTTGGAACACATAAAGCTTTTGAAATTGGCGGAACCTGAAGATGTTGAAAAAATGAAGGAAATCGCTTTGGAAGTTAATGAGGTTCTAAAGGCTTTCTTTGCCTCCAAGGATATACTGCTGGTGGACTTTAAGTTGGAATTCGGAAAGACCACCGACGGTAGATTGGTTTTGGCGGACGAAATTTCCCCCGACAGTTGCAGACTTTGGGATGCGAAAACCAAGAAAAAGCTTGATAAGGATGTTTTCCGCTTTGACTTGGGAGACCTTAAAGAGGCTTACCAAGAACTTTTAAACCGCCTTCAGGAAAAATAGTTTTCCTCTTTTCCTCCTTTAGGTTTTAATTAAAATTTGGTGCAAACGGTAGAGGTTTTACCCAATTCCACCTTCACCCCCGAAGGTGGGGAGGTTTTTTACCGAACCTCGTGGGGGAAGGTTAAAAGGGAAAAACTCCTAAAGGTTGAAGAGACCGATTTAAAACTCCCCTATAAGTTTTTAAATCCGATTCAAACGCTTTTTTACAAGTTCTATAAAGGTGGAAACGCTTTGGTCTCCGCGCCGACTTCCGCGGGAAAGACGGTAGTCGCCTTTACCTTTTTTAGAAACCGAGAGGGTAGATTGGTTTATACCGCCCCTACCAAATCCCTTGTAAGCGAAAAGGCAAAAGAGCTAAAGGCTATTTACGGTTCGGTGGACATAAGGACGGGGGACGTTATAGAGGAATTTAAACCCGTTCGCTCTAAAGTGGTCGTTTCAACCTATGAGAACTTGGCGTTAGCCCTTAGAAACGGTGCGCCCTGGACACAAGATTTAAACGCGGTTGTGGTGGACGAAATTCACGCCATTTTGGGAAACCGCGGACAAGTCGTTGAGGAAATAATAACGGAGTTACTTTTGAAAGATGTGGACATTTTGGCACTTTCCGCCACCATTCCCGGCGCTCAAAAGCTCGCCCGCTGGCTTAGGGCAAAACTCTTTATAAAATCCCAATGGAGACCCGTTCCCTTGGAAAGGGAATTGTTATCCCTAAAAGACTTTAAGGAGTGGATACCCCCCAAGGAGTTGGGAGAGATAAAAGGCGACGAAAGGTTTGCCCTAAAACTCCTTTCCGCCCTCTTTGAGCTTTCCCGTCCCGACGAAAAGGTATTGGTTTTCGTTCCCAAAAAGAACATCGGTTGGAAGATGTTGGAATTCGCCAACAGGGAAAGGTTGGAAATCGCCAATAAAACCGCCCCCTTTGAAATAGAGAGAGAGGGAATGGAAATAGCCTTCCACAATGCGGATGTTCCAAAGGAAGAAAGGGAGGAAATAGAAAAGGCTTTTAGGGAAGGAACCCTTAACAAGCTTATAGCCACCCAAACATTAGCTTACGGGGTAAATCTGCCCGCGGATAAGGTTATTATAGCGGTTAAAGGTTTTTACGACCGCCAAAGTAGAAGTTTTAAATTCTTTCCCGATGTGCTGGACATTCTGCAGGAAGAGGGCAGGGCGGGGCGCTTTGGAATTAGGGACAAAGGTTACTCCTACATTTTGGTTTACGGAAGCAACCTAACGAGGTTGAGAAAGGAGTTGGAAACCGCCTTGGAGGGGGAGTTTAAACCCTTCCTCTCAAGGGAGATATCGCTTTCATTCCACCGTTTGGGTGAGGATGCTTTTGCCAAACTCACTCTGTTTTTGTTAGTAGCATTCCTCTACAAGGGAAGGGATTACAAAGAATTTTTAAAACAAACCTTTTCCCTAAGGGATTTGGCAGACCACCCCGCGGTGAAAGACGCGGGCAATTGGCTCATAGAAAACGGCTACGCGGACGAACTTTACCGCCCGACCCCCAAGGGGCTTTTCTGTTTAAAAAGCGGTGTTCCTCCCCTAAACTTTGAGGAATTTTTGAGGAGAAAGGAGCTTCCCATACCGTTAATTGCAAAGCTCCGACCCCTTATTTACACCAAAAGGTTGGACGGCATTTTCCCCTTTATAAGGGAGAGAAAGAGGTTTGAAGAAGACACGGATAAAGTCGGGGAAATATTAATCCCCTGCGGGGAAAGTTGCTTTTCCGATAATACCGACCAATTGCTCTTTTTTACACTCGGTTACACCTTTTACTACCCCAACATTTCCAACCCGCCGGGGGATTTTTCCTATTTGGGAAGCGACTCTTTGCACCTACTTAGAACCCTTTTGGAACTTAGAAAGATAGGAGAATTTACCGAAAGCAACGAAACCCTTTTAAAAATAGCCCACTGCCTAAAGTATGGGCTGACGGAGGAATTTTCACCCCTCGGTGGCATAAAGGGTATAGGACATATAAGGGCAAACCTACTGAAGGAATTTCTCAAAACGGAGGGTATAAACCGCTTAAGTTTTACCCAAAAGGTGGGGGATATATTCGGAGAGTTTTCCCCGAAGGAGTTAAAGGAAAACCTCGCCTACCTGCTTATGGAACTTAGAAACCTTGACGAAAAGAGGGCTTTAAGGGAGGCAAATATAACCCTTTCCCTGCTCAAAAGGAACTCCAATTCCCTTTTGGTGGACGAGAAGATTTTGAGAACCTTCGGGTTGTTTCTGTTTGGGAGGGAGTCCCTCGGGTGGAAAAGGGAAGAACTACTAAAAAGGGTTTTGGAAGATTAACTTTACCTCCAAAGGGGAAAGAACCCTATCGTAGAAAGCCAAGGTGGAAACCTTTAAACAAGAAGGGTGAATAACTATTTCGGATAGGTAGAGCGATTGGGTGTTTAGTTCCACGGTTGCCAAGAGACCGCGGGAGTATATCCTCAATTCCCTTCCCTCTTTTGCAAAAGCAACGGTTTTTGCACCTTTGGGAAGTCTTAAACTCACCCCTCCCCCCTGTTGGATAAAGATTTTTATCCCCTTACCTCCGTAGGTTACCTTTAGAAAGGTATAACCGAAGGAGTTAATCTCCAAAGAGGTGCAACCTTCCTTTGGTGATACGGCGGAAAATTTAACCGCAAAGGTGAAGTTTTTTAGGGAAACCCCTAAAGGAATTTGGGCAACCTTACCTTTCCACCGCAAGGGGCAATACTTACCTTTGAGGTTTTTACAAAAGAGGTAAAGGCTTTTGCTACCTCCACTTTTGAAGTTTGGCTTTTCACCTTCCAATAGAGGTTGAAGGGTTTTCCTATACCTCTTTACGCCTTCCCAAGCGGACGGATTTTTAAGTTTTTCGGGATCTAAGGGAACGGAAAAAGTCTTAAACAACCTGTATTTCGCCTTCTTCTCCCCGAAGAGTTTGTATTTGAGAATAACCTCTCCCAAGTTGTTTTTGGTTTTGTAAACCACCGTGGGTTTCCAATCCTTAAACAGATTCCACTTAATTAGGAATTCGTTTTCCGCAAAACCCACCTTTGCGGTTAGGAAGACTAACAAAATACTTAATATGTAGCTTACCCTCATGCGAAATCCCGTTTTGGTTTTCAAGGGTGTATATAAAACTTATGCGGGTGAACCGATTTTGAAAGGGATAAATCTCTCCTTAAGGAAAGGGGACTTTGCGGGGATAGTGGGACCTTCGGGAAGCGGAAAATCTACCCTCCTCCATTTGGCGGGGGGATTGGAACTTCCCACCAAAGGGGAAATTCACCTCTTCGGAAGAAGAATAGACACCTTATCGGAAGACGAAAGGGATAAATTCCGTAAAGGAAGGGTTGCCTACATATTTCAATTCCATTATTTGTTGGAGGATTTCACCGTAGAGGAAAACTTAGAAATTTTCGGAAAACTTTTGAAAGTTCCCAACTTGGGTGAAAAGGTAAACCGAATTTTGGAAATTTTGGGACTTAACCACAGGAGGAAATATAAACCCTATTACCTTTCGGGTGGAGAGAGGCAAAGGGTCTCCATAGGAAGGGCTTTATTAAGCGGGGCGAAACTCATATTGGCGGACGAACCCACGGGGAACTTGGACCCCTTGCAGGCGGAGGAAGTCTTTAAACTCTTTGCGAAGCTAAACTCCCAAGGGATAACCTTTTTGGTCGTAACCCATAATAAAAATCTTTTGAAGTTTTTCAATAAGATTTATCTCCTTAGGGGGGGTGTCCTGTCTGATTATTCTCCACTATAGGCTTTCCCTTTGCTTTCTACATTAAATCCTTGTATCCTTTGTAGGAGGTATGGCAGGTATGTTTGACAAATTTACCGATAAAGCCAGACAAATTATATTAAAGGCTAAAGATATAGCTTCCGAATACGGACATAACTATTTGGGAAGCGAACACCTACTTTTGGCACTTTTGGAAAATGATGAAATAACCCATTTGGTTCTTTCCCGTTTTGGTCTTTCTTCGGATAAAGTGAAAAGGAGTATCCTTGCACAAATAACGAAGGGCAACTTTAAAGGCGAAATTCTGTTTTCACCCGACGCAAAAAGGGTATTGGAAATAGCTTTGGAAGAGGCGAGAATTCTCCACCACCCCTTTGTGGGAACGGAACACCTACTTTTGGCGGTGGTTAGGGAAAAAACCGGTTTAGGCGGAAGAGTCTTAAGGAGTTTCGGATTGGATGAATACGCGGTGAGAAGGGAAATTTTGCACTTGCTGGGAGAGGTTCCCGAACAGGAGCAAAAGAAAAGCGCACCCACACCCAATTTGGAT
>QOAS01000162.1 GCA_003972855.1 Gammaproteobacteria bacterium
GACAACAAAAGTTTTAAAACTTTCCCAAAACGTATTCCTTAAAAAGTTTCTCCATAAGCTCCAAACTCCTTAGGTGTTCCTCTCTAAAGCGGTAGTCCAACATTTTTAGGTAAAGTTTCGTTTCCCTATCCAAGGGAAGGGTATCCAAACTTTTAAAAAACTCCTCTCGGGAGTTTATAAGGGTGAGGGTCAGTTCCGCAAATAGTTGGGGGTTATCGGTAGCCCACTCTTTGGGGACTATAAAAAGGGCAAACACCGCCGGAAGTCCCGTATGTTTATACCAAAGCTCCCCTATGTCGTAAACGTATCGGTATTTACCGCTTAGCGACAGCTCCAAAGCCCTATCCCCTATAAGGAGGAAGGCATCGGCGGAGTCTCCCACGAAGGAAACCTTTTTCCCCAAGAATTTCCTAAATAGGGAATAGGTTAGAAAGTTGGAGGTTAAACTTTCTTTGCTGGGCTTTACTGTTTCTATATCCTTTAAAGGTTTTTCGGAAAAGAGTAAAACCGAACCGCTTTTGCCGAAAGAGGATATTGAAATGTCGGGAATGGGTTGGTAAACAGTGCTTTTTTGAATGTAGTAAAAACTTGAGAGGATACCCCCCTTTACAAGCCCCGCATCTAAAAGTCGCGCCAACTGGGAGGGGGTTCCCTCCACAATTTGAACGAAGGGGAGGTTGAATTTGTAAAACAAGGGAAGGGTATTTTTATATTGCACCCTTCCAAGGGTTATCTTACCTTTTGCGCCCTCTAACACAAGGAAAGTTTATTATCATAGAAAAATTGCGGGCTAAAACCTCCCATCTTTGATGGGAGAATACAGCCTTAAAATTGTTGCGAGGAGGTTATTCGGCGAGGACGAAATCCACCTCCATCCTTTCTTCGTCCGCCCTGACGAGTTTCACCCTTACGGGGTCTCCCAACCTATAAACCTTACCCGTTTTCGTTCCGACCAAACGATGGTTGGGTTCGTCAAATATATATTCATCATCCCTCAAGGTTTCTATCGGAACAAGTCCGTCCACTATGAAGTCCTTAAGTTCAACGAAAAACCCGTAAGGGTGAACACCGGTAATAATACCTTCAAAGGTATCTCCTATATAGGCTTTGAGCATCCGTATTTTTAGGCGCTCTACCGCCTCTTCTTCCACCTCGTCCGCCAACCTCTCTTGGGCGGAGCAGTATTCACCCGCAAAGGTTAAAAACTCTTCCCAGTACTTGTAGTCGGGAATTTCACCCTTTAGGGACATCTTTACGAGCCTGTGGACTATAAGGTCGGGGTAACGCCTTATGGGTGAGGTAAAGTGCAAGTAGTGTTTAGACGCCAACCCAAAGTGTCCCAAATTCACGGGGTTGTAGAATGCCCTCTTCATACTCCTCAAGGTAAGGTATCTGACTAACATCTCTTCGGGTTTACCCTCAAAGTATTCCAAAATCTGTTGGAAAAACTTGGGATGATAGGGAGGTTTTACCTTCTTTACGGGGTAACCCAAACCTTGAAGGAGGGAAAGCAAACTTTCCACCTTTTTGGGGTCGGGTTCTTCGTGAACCCTGTAAAGGCAGGGATAACCCATTTGCTCCATGTGGAGGGCTACCGTTTCGTTTGCCGCTATCATAAACTCCTCAATCAGTTTGTGGGCGAAGTGTCTCTCGTAGGGAACGACAGCGGTAGGCTCTCCGAATTCGTCCACTATAACCTCCACCTCGGGAAGGTCAAAGTCTATAGAACCCCTTTCCCACCGTTTTTTGTTCAAAATACGGGCAAGCTCCGCCATTATCCGCAGAGGTTCAACCACTTGGGGAAACTTCTTTTCAAGGGCGGGGTCGCCGATTATAAGGCGCAAAGCTTGGTCGTAGGTTAGGCGGGCTTTACTCCTTATTACACTCTCGTAAATCTCGTATTCAAGAAGGTTACCTTCCCTATCAAAGTGCATTTCAACGGTAAAAGCCAATTTGTCCTCGTCGGGTCTAAGGGAACACACTCGGGCGGAAAGTTTTTCGGGAAGCATGTGCAAAGCCCTATCGGGAAGGTAGAAGGTAAAACTCCTTTTAAAAGCCTCTTCATCTAACTTCGTTCCCGGGCGCACATAGTAGGAAACGTCCGCTATGTGAACCCAAAGCCTGTAACCTTGGGGAGTTCTCTCTATTGCGACCGCGTCGTCAAAGTCTCTCGCCCTTTCGGGGTCTATCGTAAAGCATACTTGCTCCCTTAAATCCCTTCTCCTTTCTATTTCCTCTCTGGGTATTTCGTCGGGAATACTTTCCGCTTCTCTTTTAACCTCTTCGGGATAGTCGGTGGGAAGTTTATATTTCCTAATGACGATATCAACTATAAGGGAACGCTCCTCGGGGTGTCCCAAAACCTCTTTTACCTTAACCCTACCGGGAGAAGACTTTGTGGGATACTTGGTTATTTCGCAATCTACAACCGTTCCCGGTCTAAGCTCTTTACAGGTTTTTTGAGGTAAAAGAAAACGCAGATGTTGATTGCTATCTATGGGTATGAGGGTGCATCCCTTTTTGGTTATATCAATCCTTCCTAAAACATATTTGGTAGCCCTTTTTAAAACCCTAACAATTTTTGCTTCCAACCTCCCTCTGTAAACCTTGGTTTGGGCTAAAACCTTATCCCCGTTGAGGAGATATTGCATTTCAACCGGTGGAATGTAGAGGTCTTTCTCTAAATCCTCCGATTGGAGAAATCCAAATCCCGCCGGGTAGGCAATAACGGTTCCCACAATGCGCTCTTTTTCTTTCTGTTTTTCCCCTTTTTGGGGACAAATATAGCGCCCCTTTCTTACAACCAATTTTTGAGCCTTCAAAAGTTTCTTTAGCTCCTTTTTCAGGAGTTTTTTTTCACCCTTTGAAACCTTAAAGTGTTTTGCTATTTCGGTAAACGAAGGTGGTTTCTTTGAGGAGCAAATAAACTTCAGCAGTTTCTCCAACGGAGGTATATTTCCGCCCTTTTCTTTCGGCATACTAAAAAATTTAAAAAGCGAAATAGAGTTGTCCTTTCAAAGTTTCGGAACATTAAAATTTAAACCCATGAGAAAACTCTCCAAAGCCATAATAAAGGAAGCGGCGATTGAACTCATAAAGGAAAAGGGATTAAAGGAATTCACCGCCCGTAACTTGGGAAACAAACTCGGTGTGACCGACGCCGCCATTTTTAAATATTTCCCCACCTTGAGGAATCTCTTTGAAGAAATCCTTTTGGATTTTATAGCGGAGTGTAAACAGTCCTTTAGCGCGGTAGTTCATAGCGACCTCAATGCGGAGGAAAAATTGAGGAAACTTTTGAAGGTTTACGAGGAGAAATTTTTAAAAACCAACGGGGCAATGCCTTTGCTGTGTTTTGAAATATCGCGTATGAACGATGTGGGACTTAGGGAACTTATAAAGGAATATTGGGACTTTTACTTGGAAAAAGTTGAAGAAGTTATCAAACAAGGGTGGAAAGAAAATATTTTCAGAGAAGACATTAACCCCCGAACCGTAGGTTTGACGATAAACGGTTACTATATCTCTAAAGCCCTTAGAAATATGGTTACCGGTGAACCTATAGATGAAGGATTTTCCGATAAGATAGCAAGTATCGTTTTGGAAGGTTTGAGAAAGAAATAATCATCCCTTCCAAATAAGGTCGTATTCCCCTTTTTGGTAAAACTTGTAAAGTCTTCCCTCCTTTATTAATAGTCCCCTGTCGGTTTCTACGAAAAGAACCTCTTCCTCCAAAAGTTCGTAGCAGATATCCTCCTCCAGCGGGATACCTTCTCCCTTTGGCTCAAAACGGGGAACGCATATTTTGGTTTTACCACTTTCGGTGTAGAGCCAACTTCCCCCTTTACACACCGAAAGGGGCTTTCCGAATTTATCCCCCAAGAGGGTTTTTAAAAATAAAAGCTCTTTTTTTCCCATTGGTTGGGAACCAATTTTATAGGATACTTGCAGGCTAAAACCCCGTACCTAACTTGTGAGATAGAAGCCAGTCCCTAATGGCGACTAAAGGCGGGTATGTAGGCTAAAGGTGAGCATGGAACGATACCAAAATTCTAAACTGTTGCAAGGAGGTAACTTAAAATGGAAACCCAAATTTTTTCCCTCATATTGATAACTTTGGGAGTTTTTGTAATTCCCTTTCTTTCACCCTTTTTGAGAATTCCCGTTGCGGTAGGCGAACTCCTATACGGTATGGCTTTAGCCCCCCTAATGGATAAGGCGGATTTGGAGCTTATAAACTTCCTTTCTTTCCTCGGTTTTTCACTTTTAATGTTCTTGGCGGGTTTGGAAATAGATTGGAACAAGTTGGAAACTTTAAAACCTAAGGAAAAGATAGTTATAGCCTTGGTGGTCGCGTCTAACTTTTTATTGGCGGGCTTGATAGTTAAGGTTTTAAAACTATCCGCGGAGGCGGTTCTCATCTTGGGGGCTTTGGGAATAGGTTTAATGCTTTCCGTCCTAAGGGAACTGAAGCTTCCCCCCTATTTCAAACAAGTAGTATTAATAACCGGCAGTTTGGGGGAGGTTACCACCCTTTTGGGGCTTACCGTTTACGACCTCCATCTGACCTTCGGATGGAGTTCCTCCTTTTACCTTTATTTAGTTTTAATAGGACTTTTCGGACTATTTTTCGTTTTCCTCCTAAAGGCTCTAAACCTATTGGTGTGGTATTACCCCAAGCAGGTAGCCTCCCTTATAGCGGAGGAAACCAAAGCGGCGGTAGACATAAGGGCGAGTTTTGCCCTAATGCTCCTTTTTATGGCTTTTACCTCCTTTATTCACGTTGAACCCATCTTGGGTGCCTTTATAGCGGGAACCCTCTTGGGGTTTATCTTTAGGGAAAAGAAACAATTTGAGGCGAAGCTTTCTTCCTTCGGCTACGGTTTCCTTATACCCTTTTTCTTCGTCCAAGTGGGGTTTTCCTTTGACTTTTCCTCCCTTTCGGTGCTATTTTTACAACTTTCCGCGGTTTTACTTGTGGCGATTTTCGTTA
>QOAS01000067.1 GCA_003972855.1 Gammaproteobacteria bacterium
GAAAAAACAGCCTTTAAATTACCGCAGGTGGTAAGAATTTTGGGATTTACCCCTATGGAGCGGAATTTTGCACAGGTTTTCCTGTCTTTACACATTATTTTGTCAAAGGTGTTAAAAAGTCTTGAGTAAAAACCCCTAAAAATCCTTAGAAATTTAAAACTCCTCCCGCTTATGCGGGCGTTCACTATAAACTTTTTCTCTACTTTGACCGAAAGAAGGGCGGGATAACGGTCGCTTTCTACCAAGATAAAAACTCGGGGGTTATAGACATTTAAAAACTTGTTTAAATCTTTACCCCAAGCCAAGGAGGGAATGTTTAGGTGGACAACCTCATCGGGAATTTTTTGCCCCTTTAAAAAGCTTTCCGCCCGCGGTGAGGAATAGGTGACTATCAAACGGTGTTTGTTTGCCTTTAGGAGTTCCAATAGGGGTTTGGCGGTGTTATATTCTCCAACGCTGGGGGTGTGAACCCAAACGGTTTCCATTTAAACACCTGCGGTTTGAACAAATTTTTTTAGAACATCGCTTGCGGAAATAATTCCGACCAACTCCCCCTTTTCGTTTACGACGGGAAGGTGTTTTATATCGTGTGCGGTAAAAATCGCCAAAATGTCTTTTAAAGGGGTATTCTCCCTTACGGTGTAAAGTTTTCTCTCTTCGCCTTTTAAAATTTTCAAAACTTCTCCTATGGACATCTTTAGCAGACCTTCTTGGAGTATCTCCATGGCATCGCTTTCGGTAATTATGTCTATCGGTTGATACCTTTCGTTTACTATGATTATGGAGCCGATGCGGTATTTCACCAATCCGTCTATCGCCCACTCTATCGGGTCTTTTTCAAACAGATAAAACGGTTTGGCGGTCATAAACTCCTTTGCGGGCTTTTTTAAAATTTCCCAAAAATTTTCTTCCATAATTGTAAAAATTATACCTTTGACATTGAAAATAAGGAAAATAAAGGTTACTTTATGATAAAACCCCGCTAAAAAAAAACAAAATTTCCGAAATAAAAAGTTAAAAATGGGAGTAATAGGTTTAAATTTGTTCCGTTTTGAAGCGGTAACACTCCATTTTGAAGGATTAAAAAGGCTAAAACCACCCTTTATCGGTGAAAATTTTGCGGATAAAGGAATAAAGAAAACTTTCCGTTTTAAGGCTTTAGAAACCACTTTGGAGGAAAAATCTTCGCCTAAAACCCGTTTGGAGGATTTAAAAACTTTCCAAAGGAACATAAGGGTTTTTAGAAACTTTTTGGAACTAAAGGAAAGCGACTTCCAAACGGTGGGAAGCGCTTACGCGGAGGGCAATCGTTTTGTGCTAACCCCTTCCGAGCGTTCCCAAAGGGGTGCCATCTGGTATAAAAAACCGATAGATTTGACGAAAGATTACGAGTTTCACTTTAAGATGTATTTGGGCGACCGCACATGCGGGGCGGACGGTTTGGCTTTTGTTTTACAGGCGAACGGAACCGATGTATTGGGCGGTGGCGGAGGTAACATAGGCTACGGTGGTATTTCCAAATCTTTGGCGGTGGAATTTGACACTTGGCAAAACGGGGACATAGGGGACCCGAACGGAAACCATATAGGATTTAACATAAACGGGAACATAAGGAGCGAATACACTTACGCCTTGCCTTCCCCTTTGGAAAGCGACAGAGAGATTGAGGTTGACATAGTTTGGGACTATAAAGGGAACGACAAGGCTCTCTTAAAGGTTTCGGTAATGGGGAAGGTTTACACTTACGAGGTTGAGAGCGTTTCCTCACTCTTTGGGGGTTACACCGCCTATTTCGGATTTACCTCCGCAACCGGAGGTGAGAAAAACCTTCACTATGTTAGGGATATAAAACTCTCAAGACAATCCAATGTGGGGATAGAGAGGGAATTAACCTTAAGTCCTTCAAATACCGCGGACAATCCCGTGGAAACCTTTATAGGTGGCACAAAAGTAACCTCGTGGGTGGAGGAGGTTGAGGAAGGACTATATCGGATTTGGTTTAAACTGGAAGCTTCTTCCCCGTCGGAGGGCAGTTTAACCTTGTTAAACCGCTATGGGGAGAAACCTAAGTGGGTAGGTGGAAATCCTTACCATTTTAGGTTGGGCGAAGGGGAAAGCGTAACCCAATACTGGGCGCTCGTTAAGGAGGAGGAATTTCCGTTTAAAATCCGTGCGACCCTTTTTGAAGACAAGACCGCGCAACCGCTACCTACAACCGATACGGTGAAAGAAAAAGTCGCACTGACCCATACGGTTGGAAGTGCCTACATTGAAGGCGACAAAATAGTCCTGACTCCCGATGAGAACAATAGGGCGGGAGCGGTTTGGAGCAACACGGTTGTTGACCTAAGGCGGAGTTTTGAGGTTAAGTTTTTACTGTATGCGGGAAGTAACCCCGATGGTGCGGACGGAATTACCTTTACCCTAACGCCACAAAACTGTAGGGTAGGTTGCGGAGGAGGATGCTTGGGAATATGCGGATTGGAAAATAGCCTTTCGGTTGAGTTTGACACATGGAAAAACGGTTTTGACATCAACGGAAACCATATATCGTTCGTTACGAATGGAAGCGTCGCTTCAGCCGAAAAGAGCTTTCCCTTACCGTTACCTTTGGAGAGCGGTAGAGAAATACCCGTAACCATCCGCTGGTTCTACGAAGGGGAGAATAAAGCGACTTTGGAAGTAGAAATTTTCGGAAAAACCTACACCTACGAAGTTGAAAATTTCGTATCGCTCTTCGGAAGTGACAAAGTGTTTTTAGGCTTTACCGGTGCCACCGGCGGAGCGAAGAATTTGCAATATATAAGGGACTTTCAATTTAACTATCTACCCACCCGAGGTGAAAGGAATTCAGTCCGTTCCCAAGGCGGTATGATTATTACAACCCATGTAGCTTCCCTGCGGGCGGAACACCTTCTGTTGCTCGCCATGAGGAATAACTTACAATGGCTAAGGGTTATAGACCCTTTCTACTCAACCTTACCTCCCTCCAAAGTTTCGGTTTACACCTCCCTCCTTTAAAAAACTTTTAAAGAGAAGAAACCCAAAGGGTGGCTATCAAAACGGTAACCCCCTCAAGGAGTAGGAGTAAAAGTAAAACCTTGAGGTGGGTAGGTATTTTTATTTCGGGCAAAGAGTAGTAGCCCGCAAACACTTTATAGGCTTCCCTCGCAATGGCAACCGCCAGTAAAAAGAGTATTAGCGCAACCAACGAGAGGGTGTATTTCCCGTTTATTAGAAAACTTACGGTTTGGAAAAGGAGAATGGAAAGGGTCGTTACGCTCATAAAGAGGGCGGGAATAAGGGTGTATTTGGTAGGTTTTCTAACCCCTATTAGGTAGGCGGTTAGAACTATCAGCGTAAGGGCGGCTATGAGTTGGTTGGCACTGCCGAAGACCGGCCAGATAATAGTCCACGCATTGGTGAGGGCGAAAAATGCACCTATTAAAATCCCCGCCAAGGAGGCGATGTATTTATTTTTTATCCCCGTAAGGTCGGTAAAGATTAAACGGTTTATCCTACTGGCGCTATCCAAAGTGGTCATAACGAAGGCATTAAGCATCATCATTCCGAAAAAGGACGCTACCGCAAAACCTATAAAGGGTAATCCTTGGGAAACCAGTTCACCGTAACCGTATCCGAAGGCTAAAATCGGAGACTGCTTTAGGAGGTCTTGGAATACGAAACCTTCCACCCCTTGCGGTTTAGAAAGCCAATAGAGACCCGCGGTAACCGAAAGGAGGGCTACCAAAGCCAAAAGGCTTTCCAAAAGCATACCGCCAAAGCCCACCAGTTTGGCGTCGCTCTCTTTGTCCAGCTGTTTTGAGGTCGTTCCCGAAGCTACCAAAGAGTGGAATCCGCTTATGGCACCGCAGGCGATTATTACGAACATAAAAGGCCACAGGGGTTTATCGGTCAGGTGCAATCCCGCCAAGGCGGGGGCTTTTAGCACCGCTCCCGCAAAAAGTGCTCCCAAAATTCCCAAAGTTAAACCGAAGATGAGTTGGAAAGTTGCCAAAAAGTCCCTCGGCTGGAGCAGAACCCAAACGGGAGTTACCGACGCGACAAAGGCGTATCCGAGCAAAAGAAGTGTCCAGGCGGTAAAGGGACTTAACCCAAATGAGGGCAAAGTAACGGAAAACCAATAGTCGTGGTCGGGTTTGTATTCAACCCCAATGGTTACGGGAATTTTGTAACCCAACCAAAGTAGGAACAGGAGGGAAAAGAACCCTATAAGGGCGGAAAACCATACGCCTAACCCAAAACGGTAAATTAGCATTCCCACCAGCATTGCGACCAAAATAAGTCCGAAACTGGGTAAAACCAACTCGGGTTGTTTTATAAAGGTTTTGGCGGTTACAACCGCAAAGACACCCACCACCAAAGAGAGGGCTACAAAGAGAAAGATAGAAAACATATTTTTGGCAAGGGGGGAAATGCCCTTTTCCGCAATTTTAACTATTGACGCCCCCTTTTCTTTTACCGAAGCGACCAAAGATAGGTAGTCGTGAACCGCTCCCATAAATATTCCGCCAAAAATTATCCATAGGTAGGCGGGAAGCCAACCGTATAAACTTGCCGCCAAAACGGGTCCTATTATGGGTCCCGCACCCGCAATAGAGGCAAAGTGGTGTCCCAAAAGAACCCACTTGTTGGCGGGAACATAATCCAACCCGTCAAATTTCTCGTGGGCGGGCGTAGGTCTGCTATCGTCGGGCTGGGCTATCCTTCGCTCTATAAGTGAGCCGTAAATTTTATATCCCAACCAAAGGGCTAATATTCCGAAAGCTATAAGTAGTGTGGTGTTCATAGGAAATATATTGTCGTTCGGAAACCCCGTATCTAAGATACGGGGAGGAGAACTATAGCCGTTAGGCGTTCTTTTGTTTTTCCTTTTTGTGCTTTGGTTTTAATTCCCCTTTTAAAGCCTTCTCCATACACTCTATCACAAATTGGTGGAAACTCTTGT
>QOAS01000093.1 GCA_003972855.1 Gammaproteobacteria bacterium
TAGGGAACGAGCCTTGCGGGAACATAAATTCTCCTACCGGGTTTGGAAACTTTAACGATATTCCTTATAGCGGGTTTGGTATTTCTGGGTCCCAAGTATTTGAGCCAAATTCTCAGCTTATATTGGGTTCCTTTCCTGTATTCGGGACCGTCCAACCTTTCCCAATCTTTTATATATCCTTCCCTCTTGAGGAGTTCCAAAATCCTCTCCTTTAGCTTAGAAGAGGGAACATCTACGTAATCCTTTCTAACCATTTGAGCGTTTTTAATCGCACTAAACATGTCCGCAATAGGGTCGGTTACACTCATCTCCTTCCTCCGCGAAATTTTTAGGTCGGCAGTTGGACCGCTTCGTGGCGGTCCCTTACCGACCCGATTTTCAAAAGATTACCAGCTAGCCTTTTTAACACCGGGAAGCTCTCCCCTTAGGGCGTATTCCCTAAAGCAAATCCTGCACATTCCGAAATATCTCCTGTAAGCCCTCGGTCTTCCGCAGATGGGACATCTTTTGTGCAAACGGGTTGTAAATTTGGGCGGTTTTTCAAGTTCTTTAATTTTTTTACTCAAACAAGGCATTTTTAACCTCCCTCAAAATTATGTAGCCCTTATGGGCAATCCAAGAAGCGATAACAACCAATAAGCTTCCTCGTCGGTTTGGGCGGTTGTATGAATGTTTATGTCCATACCCCTTATGCGGTCCACCTTATCGTAGTCTATTTCGGGGAATACTATTTGCTCCGCCAAACCGAAAGAGTAATTACCTCTACCGTCAAAGGAACGGGGATTTAATCCCTTAAAGTCCTTTACCCTGGGAAGGGCTACCGATATAAGTTTGTCAAGGAAATCCCACATCCTTTCCTTTCTAAGGGTAACCCTTGCACCGATAGGCATTCCCTTACGGAGTTTAAAACCCGCCTCCGATTTTTTAGCCCTTCGGAGTTGAGGTTTTTGACCGGTAATTGCCATTAAGTCTTCCATCGCCCTTTCTATTTGACGAACGTCTTGAACCGCCTCACCGACACCCATATTGACGGTAATCTTTACGATTTTGGGAACCTGCATTATGTTCTTGTAGCCAAACTTCTTTATCAGTAGAGGCACAACCTCTTCCTTGTATTTCCTGTAAAGTCTGGGAACATACTTTTCTTCCGCCATTGTCTACTCCCCTCTTATTTCTTAATAGGTTTTTTACTTACAACATCCAAACGGGTTCCGCTTTTTTTGGCAACCCTGTATTTAACGAGATAACCGTTTTCCTCCACTATTTCAAAACCAACCCTTGTTGGCTCACCGGTTTTGGGGTCTACCAGCATTACATTGGAAATGTCTATAGGAGCTTCAAATTCTATAATTCCTCCCTCCGAGAATTGGGTTGCCTTTACATGCTTTTTACGGATGTTTACTCCCTCCACAACAACTCTGGTTTTTACCCTTATAACTTCGCCCTTTTTGTTTCTTTCAACTTTTTTGATAACCTTCAAAACTTTTCCCTGTTTACCTTTATCCCTTCCCCTGACGACTACAACCAAGTCACCCCTCTTAATTTTTGCAGCCATTGGACTCCTCCGTTAAATAACTTCGGGAGCTAAAGATGCTATTTTGGTAAAACCTTTATTCCTAACTTCCCTTGCGATAGGGCTTAGGATACGAGTTCCGAGGGGTTCTCCGTATTGGTTTAAAAGAACAACCGCGTTATCGTCAAATTTAACATAGCTTCCGTCGGGTCTCCTTACCTCTTTTGCGGTTCTAACCACAACCGCCCTATAGATTTTTCCCTTTTTGGCGTTTCCGTCGGGAGTTGCCTGTTTTACGGTTACGGTAATAACATCTCCCAAAGTGGCATATTTTTTCTTAGCTCCTCCGGGGATACCTATGCACTGAACTTTTTTAGCCCCGGAGTTATCCGCAACGTTGAGGTAGGTGTATCTTTGAATCATGGTTTTCCTCCCGCAAAATGTTTTATAATAACACAATCGGTTAAGTTGAATAAAGGACTTAAAAACCCAAAGGGTTCGTATCTGTTCCTCTTCCTCTTGGAGGAAGATTTACGGTTTAAAACCAAAGGGGGTAAAGAATTTTACCTACCCGAAGGGGTCTACATATATGTGGGTTCCGCCTTTGGAAAGGGGGGAGTAAAAACCCGCATTGAGAGGCACCTAAAGAAAAGTAAGAAACTCCATTGGCACATAGATTACGTAACCACCCACAAAGGATTTAGGTTTTTAACCTGCATTCCATTTTACGGAAAGAGGTGGGAGTGCAAATTGGCAAACTTTATAAGGAAACTGAACATTTTTCAACCCGTGAAGGGTTTCGGCTGTTCCGACTGCCACTGCGAGAGTCACCTCTTCTACATTGCTAAAAAACCTTTAGAGGGAGATTATTAAACATATGGGTTCCAATTTGGTTGAACTTTACACCCATTTAGAGGAAAAATTGGGAAAGGAAACCGCCAAAGTTTTGGTAGAAGCCATAGAGGAACTTACGGAGGAAAAGAGAAACACCTTAAAGTTTGAGCTGAAAGAGGAACTACTAAAAGAGGTTGCAACCAAGGAGGATATAAAACTCCTCTTGCAAAAAATTCAAACCCTTGAGGAGAAAATGGAAGGAAAAATGCAAACCTTGGAAGAGAGAATAAACGGAAAAATTCAAACCTTAGAAGAGAAAATGGAAAAGAAATTAGAACAGACCAAAAGTGAACTTCTAAAGTGGCTAATAGTTTTATTTGTGGGTCAAGCTACTTTTATAGTGGGTTTGGTTTTTACATTGGTCAAATTGCTTAAATAAAAACCTATGGGAGGAAGCTTAGTAGAACTCTATACCCAGTTGGAGGAAAAATTAGGAAAGGAAACCGCCAAAGTTTTGGTTGAAGCCATTGAGGAACTCACGGAGGAAAAAAAGAATTTCTTAAAGTTTGAACTAAGAGAGGAACTCCTCAAAGAAGTTGCAACCAAGGAGGACATTAAACTCATCTTGGAAAAAATACGGGTTTTGGACGAAAAAATAGAGGAGAAAATCCAAAGTTTGGAAAAAAATATAGAGGAGAAAACCCAAAGCTTGGAGAAAAGTATAGACGACAAAATTCAAACTTTGGAAGAAAAAATGGATAGAAAAATCCAAACTGTTAGGGTAGAAATTCAAGAAGTGAAAAGTGAAATCTTAAAATGGCTCATAGCTTTGTTTATAGGTCAGGCTACTTTTATAGTAGGTTTGGTTTTTACACTGGTCAAACTGCTTAAATAAAAACCTATGGGAGGAAGCTTAGTAGAACTTTATACTCAATTAGAAGAGAAATTAGGAAAAGAAACAGCCAAAGTTTTGGTTGAAGCCATTGAGGAACTTACGGAGGAAAAAAAGAATTTCTTAAAGTTTGAACTAAAAGAGGAACTCCTCAAAGAAGTTGCCACCAAAGGAGACATTAAACTCATCTTGGAAAAAATACGAACATTGGAAGAAAAAATGCAAACTTTGGAAGAGCAAACAGTAAAGAGTATACAAGTTTTGGAACAGCGAATAGAAGAGAAGATACAAACTTTGGAAGAGCGAATGGAAGAAAGAATTCAAACCATGGAAAAGCATATAGATGGGAAAATTCAAACCTTAGAAGAGAAAATGGAAAAGAAATTAGAACAGACAAAAGGTGAACTTCTAAAGTGGCTAATAGTTTTATTTGTGGGTCAAGCAACTTTTATAGTGGGTTTGGTTTTTACACTGGTCAAATTGCTTAAATAAAAACCTATGGGAGGAAGCTTAGTAGAACTTTATACTCAATTAGAAGAGAAATTAGGAAAGGAAACCGCCAAGGTTTTGGTTGAAGCCATTGAGGAACTCACGGAGGAAAAGAAAAATGCCCTCAAAATGGAACTGAAAGACGAACTACTTAAAGAGGTTGCAACAAAAGAGGACATAAAACTCATCTTGGAAAAAATGCAAACCTTAGAAGAGAGAATGGATAGAAAAATCCAAACTGTTAGGGTGGAAATTCAAGAAGTGAAAGGTGAAATCTTAAAGTGGCTCATAGCTTTGTTTATAGGTCAAGCTACTTTTATAGTGGGTTTAGTTTTCACACTGGTCAAATTGCTTAAATAAAAACCTATGGGCGGGAGCTTAGTAGAACTCTATACCCAATTGGAGGAAAAATTGGGAAAGGAAACCGCCAAAGTTTTGGTTGAAGCCATTGAGGAACTTACGGAGGAAAAGAAGAATTTCTTAAAGTTTGAACTAAAAGAGGAACTACTCAAAGAAGTTGCAACCAAAGAGGACATAAAGCTCATCTTGGAAAAAATACGGGTTTTGGACGAGAAAATAGAGGAAAAAACCCAAAATTTGGAGAAAAGTATAGACGACAAAATCCAAACTTTGGAAGAGAGAATGAATAAAAAGCTGGAAAACCTTAAATCGGAAATTCAATCCATAAAGGGAGAACTTTTAGGGGAAATAAAGGAAACCGAAAATAAACTTTTGAGGTGGCTTATAGCCCTATTTATAGGTCAAGCCACCTTTATAGTGGGTTTGGTTTTCACACTTGTTAAATTGCTTAAATAAAACCCCATAGGTGGAAGCCTTATAGAACTTTACACCCAATTGAAGGAAAAATTAGAAAGGGAAACCTCCAAAGTTTTGGTTATAGAACAATTTAAGAATTAATTAGTGAAATATAGTCGTAATTATAGCTCCTAAGATGGCTCCAAATAAAGTAGCGAGTACAACCCATAAAGTATATTTTCTTTGGTTATTTTCGTTCTTTTTTATTTCCTCGTAACTTTTATGAATAGCCTCTATTCTTTTCCTAAGCTCGTTTAATAAATCTTTTAAAATTTTAGCTTTTTCTAAATATTCATGAAAATATTCACTTCTAAAACCTTCCCAGTTTCCTTTTATTTTCTTTGCTTTTTCTATGGATTCCTTTGCTTCTTCCAATTTTGGATACCAATCTTCAAAAAAATTATTCCAAA
>QOAS01000146.1 GCA_003972855.1 Gammaproteobacteria bacterium
TGAGAGAGCCTATCAGGTAGTCAATAATTGCCTGTGTGGTTTGTGAGTAGAGTAAAGGAGATTTAACAACTTTTTGAATTTGGGTTTTTAAGGAGTTAAAAAAACTTAGAAATTCCTTTTTGCTTTCTTTGGTATTTTGTCTAAGCAAATCAAAGAGGTAGTTTTCATTAATTTGGTCTAAGGCTAAGTTTAAGGCTTTATTCCAAACATTGGCGCTCTCAACGGTTAGAGGGAGTATAGACGGCTCTAAGTATTTGGGGAGTTTGATTTTGATAACCGCAAAAGCCATCTATACCCCCTTGGGGATTAGCGATAAAGGTATTTTACTAAGCAATGAAAATAACATAAATCACAATCCGCCATTCATCCCTTAGCTAAAGCTAATGGCTTTCTGGCGGAAGGTTTGTAAATCCCCCATCGGGAGGGATTTCTACAATATCTTCCACTTATGGAGGTTGAAGAAGTCTTAGAACGCCTAAAGGGTGAGGAGTATTTGGTTGAACCCCAGAGGCTTAGAAAGTTGGTTGAGGTATTACTCAAAAGGCAAAAGGATTTGGTAGTTTTCTCCGAAAATGTGAAAAACGAACACAACTTCTCCGCAATTATAAGAACTTGCGACGCGGTGGGGGTTTTAAACATTTACTACACCTACGACGGGAATAAAACCAAGATTTACAACGAACACATAACAATGGGTTCCCACAAGTGGGTTTTCCTCCACAGGGTGGAAGATGCGGTTTTAACCTTAGAGGAGTTCAAGAAAAAAGGTTTCCAAGTGGTGGCGACGAGGCTATCCCCCGACTCCGTTTGTTTTAGGGAAATTGACTACACCAAACCAACGGTGGTTGTGGTGGGAAACGAACTAAAAGGGGTAAGCGAAGAGGTCTCCCAAATTGCGGACATAAATGTAATCATTCCCATGTATGGAATGGCTCAAAGTTTAAACGTTTCGGTTGCCACCGCGGTAATCCTCTACGAGGCTCAAAGGCAACGCTCCCAAAAGGGTATGTATAACAAACCCCAACTGACGGTGGAGGAGATAAAGAAAATACTCAAAAAGTGGGCTTATGAGGACATTATAGAAGACCGAAAGAGGGTTTAGTTATTTAAACCTCTTTGCCAGTTCTTCAAAAACTTCAACCACATCTATGCCCAAATAACTTAAAGCCAAAATCCAGTGGTAGAGCATATCCGCACTCTCATACACCACTTGGTTTTTATCCCTTTTGACCATCGCTATAAGGGTTTCAACGCTTTCCTCCCCAAACTTTTGGGCTATTCTTTCTATTCCCTCCTTGGCGAGTTTGGCGGTGTAAGAACCTTCGGGCATGGTTTTAAGTCTTTCATTAATGACCTCTTGGAGGCGGGGTAAAACCTCAAACGGCAAAGGTTTTTTAATTACATATTCCCCCTTTAGGTTGCGGTAGAAACAATTTCTCTCCCCTGTGTGGCAAGCCTTATTCTTCTCCTGCTCAATTACATATACAAGGGCATCTCCGTCGCAGTCTATCCTTATTTCCTTTACCCTTTGCAGTTCCCCGCTGGTTTCACCCTTTTTCCAAATTTTTTGACGCGAACGGGAATAGTAATGGGCGTATCCCGTTTCCAAGGTTTTCTTTATGGCCTCCCCGTTGGCGTAGGCGAGCATTCTCACCTCACCGGTTTTGTAATCTTGGGCTATTACGGGAACAAGTCCCTTTTCGTCAAATTTGACCTCCATCTCGGTTAAAGTTTATAGAAGAATGCTTTACCTATCCCTACTTGACGAAGTAGAAAAGGTTGTAAAGGGAAAAAGGGAGGTGGCGGAATATCTGATAGCAACCCTCTTGGCTCAAGGACACGCCCTCATAGAAGACTTGCCGGGTGTGGGAAAAACTCTATTGGCTTTGGCATTGGCAAAAGTAACCGGTTTGGGCTTTAAGCGTTTTCAATTTACCAGCGACACCCTTCCCGCGGATATTTTGGGAACTTTCGTTTTTGACGCTAAAAATGGCGAATTTATCTTTAAGGCGGGACCCATTTTTACCAATGTTTTTTTGGCGGACGAAATAAACAGGGCTTCGCCCAAAACCCAATCCGCCCTCCTTGAGGCGATGGCGGAAAAACAGGTAACCGTTGAAGGGCAAACCTTTAAACTTCCCCGACCCTTTTTTGTGATAGCAACCCAAAACCCCATTGAGGAATGGGGAACTTTTCCCCTCCCCCAATCGGAGTTGGATAGGTTTATGATAAAAACCTCCGTGGGGTATCCACCCCCAAACATTGAAAAGGAAATTCTGTTGGGCGAAAACCCTATGGAGTTGATAAAGGAACTAAGACCCGTCGTGGGAAGGGAAAAAATAAGCGAGGAACAAAAATTGGTGCAAAAAGTTACACTCCTCAGGGAGAGTTTGGACTTTGCCTACAAAGTGGTAAGCGAAACTCGTAAACACCCCGATGTTTTGGTGGGGATTTCTACCCGAGGTGCCATCCACTGGGTAGCCTTTGCCAAAGCCCTTTCCCACATAAGGGGGTTGGATTTCGTTCCAAAAGAGATACTCCGAGAGTGTGCGGTAAAAGTTTTAGCCCACCGTTTGGTTTTAAAGGACGGAAGTTCCAAAACGCAAGAGGAGGTTATAGAGGAAATCTTGGAGAGTGTGGACTAAAACTTTTGGGAAAAGTATTTTTCGTAAAAACTTTTTTTCCACTTTTGGAATTCTCCCCTTATAATGGCTTCCCGCATTTGTTTCATTAGTCTTTTGTAAAAACTCAAGTTGTGAATGGTATTCAGTATGTAGGCGGTAATCTCATCTACATTAAATAAGTGGCGAAGGTAAGCTCGGGAGTAGTTTCTGCAGGTGTAACAATCGCACTCGGGGTCGGGGGGAGAAAAGTCTTTGGCAAACCGTTTGTTACCTATATTTAACTTTCCGTAGGTGGTATAAAGCGTTCCCGTTCGGGCTACCCTTGTGGGAAATACGCAGTCAAACATATCTATACCCCTTTCAACGCTCTCAACGATATTTTCCGGTTTGCCCACACCCATCAAATACCTCGGTTTATTCCAAGGCAAAAGGTCGGTTACAACCTCCGTCATTTCATACATGATTTCCGCAGTCTCTCCCACCGAAAGACCGCCTATTGCGTAGCCAAAGAGGTATTGGTCGTATTCAAGGGTTTTTAGAGCGCTTTCCCTACGGAGGTCTTTCCAGAAAGCACCCTGCACAATTCCAAAGAGCGCTTGGTCTTGTCGGGTGCGGGCATCTATAAATCTTTTAAGCCACCTTATAGTCCTATTTAGGGCTTCGTTAGCGTTTTCATAACTCGTTGGGTAAGGCACTACAACGTCAAGGGGCATAATAATGTCCGCGCCTATAACTTCTTCCGCATAGGCTACAAATTCGGGGGTAAATAGGTGCAAATCTCCCGCCAAGTGGTCTCTAAATATTACCCCTTCTTCGGTTACCTCAACGCTCGCCTGTCCCTTTTTGCGGGCGAGGGAAAAAACCTGAAATCCCCCGCTGTCGGTCAAAATTGCACCCTTCCAAGATATAAACTTGTGAAGTCCCCCCGCCTCTCTTATAACCTCCAACCCCGGACGGAGGTATAAGTGGTAGGTATTTCCCAAAATAATGTTGTAGCCTATTTCCTCTACCTCCCTGTGGGTTACCGCCTTTACCGTTCCCAAAGTTCCTACGGGCATGTAAACGGGAGTTTCTATTTCTCCGTGGGGGGTTTTTAAAATTCCAGCCCTCGCGTTGCCGTCGCTCGCCACTATTTTGAACTCAAAGAGTTTGGGGTCGTAAGATACCGCCATCAGTGAGCTATATTTTGCCCTTTTTCCAACAGTTGGTTTTAAAATCAAACTTTCAAAACCTTAGGGAGGGAGAGAATGCACAAGGAGTTTTACTACAAATTGGACATAGCTTTGAATGCGGTAACCCGTAAAGGTAAAGAGTTGGCTCAAACCGAAGAGCGAGTTCAAGAGTGGCTCAAAGACTACCTCATAATGCTTACCGAGATAGAAAAATACGCCCTTGATTTAAAGGACATTTGGGAAGACCCCAAAGCGGACGAAGCCCTTGAGAAACTAACCCAACTAAAGGAAGCCAACGATTTTGAGGAACTAAAAAATTCTATAAAAAATCTAAGGGATGAACTCTCCCAAGTTTACGAAAAATATTTAGAAGAGGTTATTGCCAGCAAGAAACGCAAGTAATATTTTTGTTTTTACCATTTTCTTTTTTCTACTATACTATAATTTCATTTGTGATGACTTTATTCAACCAAAAGTTGCTTAAACTTTATCAGGAAGAAAATATCTTTGAAAACTCTATTTGTCTTAGTTGTAGAAAAACACGAGATTTTCAAAACGATGATTATTATCCTTTAGGATTTTGGCATATAGGAAAATTTTATTCGCATGAAAGAATAAAAATACTTTTTGCTGGAAAACCACATAGGGGAACTCCATATGATAAAATCATTAGAGGTAAAAATTTTACTGTAGCAAAAGCGGAAAATGTAGCTAAAAATTTATTTTTCAATGTGAGTTGGCCTTATTGGTCTTATACAAAGGAAATATTAAAAAAGATTTTCCACACCGATGAAAAAGGTGCATGGGAGAGATTAGCTTTCATGAATGTTATAAAGTGCACAGTACCACAAAATAGTAGTAAAGATAATACTCCTGGATTTTTAAAGAATTTTTGTTTAAGGGAGTTTGGCATCTTTTGGAAAGAATTAAAACTACTTAAACCAACGCACACCATTCTTTATCTTGGAAAATTATATGATGCTTATATAACTAATGAAACTATTGAAACTTTTCTAAAATCCAACAAGATAGAAGAGATAACTTCTGAGAATTACTATATTCATATTGGTAAGAAAAAATGTTGGTGGTGGTATAGAATAATTTACTTATCCACAAGAGAAAAAATACATTTCTTAAGGATATGCCATCCA
>QOAS01000021.1 GCA_003972855.1 Gammaproteobacteria bacterium
CCGATGGAGGTACGAGGACCGCTTCCATTACCGGGGCTTGGGTGGCGGTCGCCGATGCCCTTATAAAGCTAAAGGAAAAAGGGGAAATAGAGGAAGTCCCCCTAAAGGATTATTTGGCGGCTATTAGCGTCGGAAAGGTTGAAAACCACCTTTTGTTGGACTTAAATTACGAGGAAGACTCCAAAGCGCAGGTTGATATGACCGTGGTGGCAACCGGCTCGGGAAAATTGGCGGACATTTGCGCCATAGGAGAGGAAGCGGTCTTTTCGCGGGAAGAGTTAAACGATATGCTCACGATGGCATTGGACGGTATATCCCAACTTATATCCCTGCAACAGAAATTGGTAACCAAGGACCCTTTGGAGGGTTGGAAAAAAACCCAACTCAAAGAGGTTAGGTTGGGTTAGGTTATATTACTTTCCGAGCTATGGAGGAACTTTTACGCTCCAAATTTCGGGGAACCGCAATAGGTGTGGCTTTAGGCTCCGCAATAGGGAAGGCGGTTTGCGAGGTTCCCGCGGAAAGTGTTTTTGATTATTACGGTAAACCGATAGGGGGATTTATAAAACCCCACCCCTCTTCTCCATACGATTTTTTAAAACCCGAAGAGGTTCCCGCAGAGGTTGAACTTTTTAAAATAGCATTGGAGAGTTTAACCGAAACCAAAAACTTTGAACCTTACCACTTTGTTTCCAAACTTATAAAGTGGTTGGAAGAAAAGAAGTTCCACCGATATTTAAATCCAACCCTTTTAAATGTTTTGAGGGCTATTAAAGAGGGAGAACCTTTGGAGGAAGTTTATTACAAAACCTCCTCGGTTACAGCCATTTTGCACACCGTCGCCATGGGAATGTTCCACTACGATTATCCCACCCTTGCGGGGGAAGGGGCAAAGCTGATGGCTCTAATCCTCGCAAGGGGCAAGGAGGTTGAAGAGGGAGCGCAAATAATAGGGGTAGCGACTGCTCTATTTATAGACGGCGAATATGACCTTTCGGAAAAGGAACAAAAGATTGCCTTTGTAAGGGAAGTTATAGACAGCCCAACCGAGTTGGATGAGGGAAGAAAGCATCTAAACAAGGTAATTCAGGCGTTGGAAAAAGACCTGAAACCTTCCGAAGCTATAGAATTCTTCGGAAACGGAGAATACATTTGGGAAAGTCTGCCCCTTGCCCTCTTTCTTACCCTAAGGGATGCGGAATATCCTCAAAGGGCTTTCCTGAATGCGGTTAATTCTTACGGTAAATTTGGAGGAATAACTTCCGCCATAGGTTTTCTCGTCGGCGGGTGGTTGGGTGCCTATTGGGGGGTGGAAATTTACCCCCCCGAATGGGTGGAAAGGGTGGAATATTCAAACCAACTTTTGGAACTGGCGGACAAACTCCTTTACACCCTTACCGAGTAGTTTTTTCGCATTTTGTCTCCTTTAAAAGTTTTCCCAAGTTTTCGCAAAAACCGTTTTCGGGAATGGTCAAATTTTTGGAAAACCAACCGTAGGATTTGAGAATGTATTTTCTCGCCCCGCAGGTGTTACCGAGTTTGAGTAACACCCACCCGTAGTGGAGGTTCAAAATGGGGTCTTCCTTTTCCAATTGTAGAGCCTTTTCTAAATAAAACTTCGCCTTGGCGTAGTCTCCCGAGATGAAGTAAGCCCAACCCAAGCTGTCCAAATAGGCGGGGGAATTGGGCTGTTTTTTCAAAGCCTTTTCTATGTAGGTTTTGGCTTTTGAAACGCAAGCCTTACCGCAGGTGAGAAGCAGAGTGTAACCGTAGCTATTTAAAACCTCCGCATCTTCGGGATACTTTTTAACCGCTTCACCCAAAAAGGTTTCTTGAAACTTTAAATCCCCCACCGCAAAGAAGACCCTCAAAATCTCCCAAAGGCGGGGCTTGTCGGAATTTTGCTCCCAATAGAGTTTGGCAACGGAGAAAGCCCTCTCGCGGGAAAGGTAGTAAAGGTGTTCCAAAGAGGGGAGAATGTTCTCCGTTTTCCCCCTTAGGTAAAGTTTCAAAGCCCCTATATACGAACCGAAGTAGGGGTCTAATCGGTATCGCTCCAACTCCTTTAGGAGTTTTTTCACCTCGTCCAAATCCCCCTCCAGTGCCAGTTTAAAAGCCAAAACCACCTTGGGTAGGGGACTATCGGGAAACTCCCTTAGGAGGGTTTGCAGGAGTTTTTGCTCCTCCTCCGAAAGTTCTTTTTTAAGTTCCAAATCCTTTAGCAGGTAAACCGTCAAAAAGGGTAAATCCTCCGCGGAGGGTTTCTTTAAAAAGGAAAGCCACAGTTTGCCCGCCAACGGAATGGCTTTGTCCAAGTAGTTTTTCAAAAGGAGAGCCAAGGCGGTTTTAAACCCTCGGGGGTCTTCCGAGTAAAGCTGACTTGCCAAGTTCTTTAGTTTTTCTTCATCACCGCAGGAGTGGGCTACCTCTACGCTTTCCCTTACGAAGTTCAAAACCAACAAAACTTCCTTTAGGGAATGTTTTTCCGCCAAGAGGTAGGCTTTCTCAACCTTTCCCCGCCTAAGGTAGTAGAGGGCAAGCTCCTTTGCAAGCTCTCCATCGTTGGGGAATTTCTTTACCCCTTCCTCCAAAAGTTGGCGGGTTTTTTTGAGTTCCCCCAATTGTGCGTAAAGTTTTGCCAACCACAAATAGGCGAAAGGTTGAGGTTCCAACCTTAAAAGGTCTTCAAGGAAGGTTATTCCCTCCGAGGGTAGGGAAAAGACTAAACCCTTTAGGAGGACTTGAAATTTTCCCTTTTGGGGGAACATTTGGGAGAGGTGGTATAAAGTCCACATTAAAAGTTTGGGGTAGTTTAAAAGCTTAAAAATGTGGTCTTTGGACGCCAAAGCTAAAACGGGACTGTCCGAGCCGAGCGAATACGCCTTTAGGGCTTTTCGGGCAAAACCCGAATAGTCACCCTTTAAAAGGGACAAAATAGCCTCTATTTCCGCCAAAAACCTTTCCCTTTGGGGAAAGTTTTTCCGTTTTTTCAAAAACTCCTTAATTTCTTCTAAAAGTTTCTCATTTTTCGTCGCATAGGCTATTACTTCCAAATTCTGAAGGGTTACGGGATTGGGTTCTTTTGCGAAAGAAAGTATACAAAACCTTAGGGCTTTCTCTATTTTTCCCTCAAGGAGATTAACTTGGCATTGGAGAAAGTCCGCGGGTGGCAAATCCAAAAGCATATTTACTAATCTAACTTAATGCGAGAAAAACCCTTAATCGTTATAGGAGGTCCCACGGCTGTTGGAAAAACCAAGCTGTCGCTCCTTTTGGCGAAAAAAATTAACGGAGAAATCATAAGTGCGGATTCAATGGCGGTCTATAGGGGAATGGACATAGGAACCGCCAAACCTTCTCCCGCCGAAAGGCGGGCTATAAAACACTACCTAATAGATGTGGTAGAACCCAACGAAACCTTTTCCATAAAGCAGTTTAGCGATTTGGCGGATAAAGCGGTAAGGGAAATTTGGAGTAAAGGAAAAGTTCCCATCGTGGTGGGCGGAACTTACATGTATATTCACCCTTTCCTTTACGGGCTGGCGGAAACTCCTCCCGCGGATTGGGAACTTAGAAGAAAACTCTACGAGAGGGCGGAAAAAGAGGGAAAGGAGCAACTTTGGGAGGAACTTTTAAAAATAGACCCCGTCTATGCGGGCAAAATTCACAAAAACGACCTAAGGAGGATTGTTAGGGCTTTGGAGGTTTACTATCTGACGGGGAAACCCTATTCCTCTTTCCACACCAACTGGGAAAACGCCAAACCCCGATACCCCTATTTGGGTGTCTTTTTGGTAAGACCTTGGGAAGACCTTTACAAAAGGATAAGAAACCGCGTGTGGGATATGGTCAGAGACGGACTTTTGGGGGAGATTTTGGGTTTACTCCAAAAGGGGTTTAAAGAGGCTATAACCTCACCCCAAGCGATAGACTACAAGGAGTTTATCCCCTACTTTGAGGGTCAAAAAACCCTTGTGGAGTGCATTTACGACACCATAAAACACACCAAGGAACAGGCAAAAAGGCAACTGCGTTGGTTCAAAAGGTATAAAGACTGGCTTAGGATTGACCTCTCTACAACCGACAACCCCACTGCGGTGAAATTGATAATGGAGGAATACCGGAAAAGGTTTCCTGAGGTTTAAACCAAACTGCGGGGGTTGGGAATAACCCTCACAAAAGGGTAGGAATTTTTCAAATCCCTTAGAACTTTGGCGGTTTTTTTAAGTTCGCCTTCCTCCAATTTCAGCGGGAGTTTGACCAAAATTTGGTAGCGGTATTTCTTGTTATGTAAATGTGATACCAAGTATTGGCAGATAAATCGACATTACTAAACTCTTTCAGTTCATTGCTACCGGCACCATATTCGTGAACATAAACTAAATCATTAGTATCTGAATAATCTATACTAGCCACTTGAACCTGTAAACTGTTGTTTTTTTTATAATAGGTTGTCGAATTATTTTGTATGGTTTTATTTTGAAAATTAACACCTGCTATATAAAGAGCTAATAAAGAATTTAGTCTTTTTGTATGTAAGTTTAAGGTGTTTATTCCTGTATCACTTCCTACAAACAAGGTGCTGTCTTTTAGCGCAATACTATTTATTAGATTAGAACTCAACCCGTCTTTTCGCGTAAAAATCCGTTGTATCGCATACATATTACTGGGGTCTTTTTTGTATTGCCAAACTCCTTTATTGGTTGCCAACACCAGTTTGTCGTTATAGATTTTTGCATCTTGAACACTTAAAAATTCGGATTTGGGTAAGGGTTTAATTGTTTTTAAATCCGTAATATAGGCTCCAAATCCATCGGTGCAAATAAGCAAGTTATTCGTATCAATAACCAAAAGGTGTTTAACCGGT
>QOAS01000081.1 GCA_003972855.1 Gammaproteobacteria bacterium
ATAAGGGTCATCTTGCGCCATCCCGAAAAAAGCCTTTCCGACGAGGAGGTAAACAGACTTTCCGATGAGTTCGTTGGCAAAATGGCTGAAAAAGGCTTTTCGCTTAGGTCTTAGTTCGCCAATTTTTTTTGTGAACTTTTTATTAAACTTTATATGTAGAGCTTTCCGAAAGGAGGTCGGTGCAATGATTATTTCCGAAATAGACCTTTACGAAAAATTAAAAGAAAAACTCGGTGAGGAAGAAAGCAAAGAGTTGGTTGAGTTTTTGAAACAACAGGCTCAAAGCGAAGTTAGACTCTTGGCGGAAGAGATACTTCAAAAGATAGATAACGCACTAAACGAAATGAAAGGAATAGAGGAAAACTCCATCGCTCAAGTAAAGGAAATAGTCGCCAACGCGATAAACGAGGCGGTTGAAAAGGTAGGCAAGGAAATAGACGGAAAAATCAGTGAAGTTCAAACAAAACTATCCAAGTTGGACACCGCAATGGAAAAATTGGACAGCTTGGAAGGAAAAATGAGCGATATATCCAATAAAGTGGACCAAATTAACGGAAAAACCGGTGGGGTTAAAGGATTAATGTTCTTCTTGTGGCTACTGCTGGTTGGAACGGTTATATTCAACATATTGCTAAATATTCCCCAAACGAGGGACGCTATATTGAAGGCTATAAGCGGTGGAGCCCACTAAAAGAGCCTTTTTAAAACTTCCCATACCCTTTTTCCGTTTTTGAAAACTATAGGGTTTTCCGAAAAAAGGGAGAGTAGCAATTTTCTCCCTATCCCCTTTTTGTTAAACCTCAAAAGTTGCACCGCAAGGTGGTATTTGAGTAAAGGTTTGAATTCATCGGGAATTTGTTTTAGGTAGTCTTTGTAAACCCTAAGGGTTGCCTGTAAAAACCTTTTGTTCCCCCTGCTGGTTCTAAGGGAGTGTTCCCTTATTGCATACTCGTGAGAGGGAATAAATGCCACTTTTTCCCCTGCGAGGTAAAAACGCAAAAAAATTTCCCAATCTTCCCGCATTAGATATTTCTGAAGGTATCCGCCCAAACGGAGGAAGGTTTTCCTTTCAAAACAGCTACCGCTGGGGTAACCAATTCTCCCCTCAAAAAGTAGTGTTTCAAAGCCTTCCTTTGGCGGTTTTTTCTTTTTCTTTATTTTCCCTTCGGAGTTTACAAACACTTTGGGTAAACCGAAAACGGCGGAGTAATCCTTTTCTATCACCTCAAGGGTTTTCTCCAAGTATTTTTCAAACCAAAGGTCGTCGCAATCCAAAAAACAGACAAATTTACCCCTTGCTAATTTTACACCTAAATTCCTACTTTTGCACCTCTCAAGGTTTTTTTTGTTCCTTACCACCCTAAGGTTGGGATATTTTTCTTTCCACTTTTGGAGGATTGGGTAAGTTCGGTCACTTGAGGCGTCGTCAATAACTATAACCTCTTTTGGAGAATAGGTTTGAGAGAAAACCGAATGTAGGGATTTTTCAATAAACCTTTCGCAGTTAAAGGCGGTTATAACTACCGAAAAATCCATTAAGTATTTCTAAAGCTTAATGTTGTTCCTTTCTTTTTAATTCTCTATAACCAAAGTAAAGGGCTACCAGCCCTATAGCCCAAGCTATAAGAGTAATGGTAATAATAGCCTTTTCCATATTTACTCCTCCTTACATTTTAATTTTTCCCCTACCGTAATTAAAACGCTACCTAAAATTACAAAACCTAAAAAACTAATAGAACCAAATATCAAGTTTATTTGTGAAAAATTTCCCTTTATTACGGGTTGAATTATTACAGCTCCCGCTATTAATAGCGCGAGATTGTAAAACAGCTTTCCCAACTCCTTAAGCATTTCCCCCATTGCGAAAATACTCTACCTCTATGCGGAGACTTTGCGTGGCTTTGGACACCCATTTAGAGGAAGCTTTAAAATTGGTTGAACTCCTAAAGGGTTATCCCCTCATCTACAAAATAGGTTACAAGTTGTTTGTTTCCCACGGGGTTGAAGTTATCCGCAAAGTTAGGGATATAGACTATTCCGCGGAACTTTTTTTAGATTTGAAACTGCACGATATTCCCAACACCGTTAGAAACGGGGTTCTTTCCGCCACCACTTTGGGGGTTGATTATCTAACTCTCCACACCTTGGGCGGGAGCGAGATGATAAAGCGGGCGAGCGAGGTTAAGGGAAATATAAAACTTTTGGGGGTAACTTTGCTCACCTCCCACAATGAGGAGTATCTAAATGAGATGGGTATTTCCCTATCTAAAGAGGAATTGGTTTTAAGATTGGCGCAAATAGGTTTGGAAAACGGTTGCGACGGTTTGGTTTGCTCCGCCCACGAGGTAGCCTTTTTAAAAGAAAAACTTGGCAACTTCATAGCCGTTGTTCCCGGAATAAGACCCTACAAGGTGGAAGGAGACGACCAAAAGAGAACAGCCCTTCCTGAGGAGGCGGTTGAAAGGGGTGCGGACATCATAGTGGTGGGAAGACCCATCCTAAAGGCTCAAGAACCACGAAAGGTGGTTGAGGATATTTTAAAAAGAATTGACCGCTAAAGGTGGTTGTCATAGAACACCTTTGAGGTGAAGTCTATATTCCTTAGCACTATGATGGAATACATCAAGGCTTTAAACCTTTACGTGGATTGGGAAAACGGGAAAATTTACCGTAAAAAGGAAAAGAGCTTTTTGGACAACCTATTGGGTATTTTTGGAAAATCCCAAGAAGAGGGCGATTACGAAGAGGTAACCTCTCCCGAACTTGAAAAGAAGGTAAGGAGCTACAAACTTTACGAGCTTTACACCCTTGCCCAAAAGGCGGGAAAAACCGAATTTAAAGAAAACCTAAACGGACAGGAGGTTTCGGTAAAAATAGAACCCCAAAGGGTAACGGTAGAAACCCCTTCGGTGGTAATGGAATACACCCCCGATAAGTTTGCTTTAAGGGATAAAAACAGCGGTCAGGTGCAGGAAAAGTCTCCCACCCTTCAAGAGTTTTACCAAATGTATAAAGAGATAAGGAAACTTTTGGCGGCGGGTAGCGTGCAGCAATACCTCAGCCTAAAGGCAAGGGAACCCCAGTTTAAGCAGGCTTACCTCCAAAGTGGGGGAATGCAATTAGGTCAAACCCCTTCGGGGGGAGGCTTTTCTTGGGGTAGCGCCCTTTTAGGTTTGGGTGGAGGACTGCTTTTGGGGTATCTCCTCGGTTCCGCATTGGGTTCCTCTTTTGCGGAGGAAGTTCAAAATGCCCCCGAGCTAACCCCCGAGGAGCAATCCCAAATTGAAGAGCAAGTTTCTGCCGTTCCCGAAGATGTAGTTCAAGAGGTTGAAAAAACCGTTGCGATGGAGGACATCGCAGGCGAAGGGCTTCCTACGGAGGAGTTTTCCAATACGGATACCCCCGAAGGGGGAGATTACTTTACTCAACTAAACGAGGAGGTTTTAGACGGAGGAAACGACCTCTTTGCGGATGCGGATAGTTTCGGAGGAGAAGAGGACTTCGGCGGATTTGACGACTTTGGCGGGGACGATTTTGACATTTAAAGTCCCACCATTTTTTTAACCTTTTCTATTACCTCTTTATGGGATAGGGGAGTTCTAAAACCTTCACCGCTAAAGTGGGTGGGAACAGCCTTTAATTCCCTAAAAAGTTTGCTTTTGGGTGGTAAAGAGGGTAATTTAAAAGCCCTACCCAATGCGGAAGAGGTATAAAATCCCACCGTTTGGAGTTGGCTCTCTTTGAGGATAACCTTTAGCAGTTTCTTAGTTTCATCCGAAACGGGAACATTTGCGGTTTCCTTCAGCATCTCCTCCACATAGGAGGTATTCCAAAGGTTTCCTATCCAAAGGGGACCCGCCCAATCCAAGGTATGCCCGCAAATGGGACACCTTAAATCCAAACTCCTAAAGTCGGTAAAGGGTAAGGCTGTCCTATAGAGGCATTTGTGACAGTAAAGCAGGTAACCCACCGAGGTTTTTAAAACCTCGTCCGTCCTCTTTGCGCCCCTATACCTTTTTACAAAAACCCTAAAGTGGTGTTTGTAGGAGTAAGAGAACAAAACCTCTATAGGTATGTCGTATTGAAAAAAGACCTCCGCAATTTTCTTTATCAAAATCCTTAAACCCACCTCGTGGTAAAACTCGTTCTCTATAGGTTTGGCAAAATAGCGCCTTAGACAGGTTTTGGGATAGGTGGCGCTCAGGGGTGCGGTGTCGGTGGCGGTAAAGCCGACTACACCCTTGTGGGCTAAACTCTTGGCTACCGCATCTAAAAAATCCACCGGTGAACCAAAGGGGTCTATATCTATGTAATCGTAGTATTTGGTCTTTAGGAGAAAAACCTCCGCGGTTTCGTTGTAAATTTCAACCTTTGAGGGGTCTATTCGGTTAAGCTCCAAGTTGCGTTTGGCAAAATCCAACGCCCTTTCGGAGAGGTCGTTTATAAATACCTTTTCCACATTGGGGACTTCCTTAATAATCCTTATAGCCCTTATTGCGGAGGCGGTTAGAGGGTCCGCAACCTTTATGGGTCTATCCTTTTCCTTTACAAACACCCTGAGGAGTAAAACGGTTAAATCCCTACTGATTGCCATAACGGGGTTATAAAAAACCTCGTTTTTTTCCGTTATATGCTCTAAAACCTTTTGGGGAACTTCCAAAATTGCCAAACCTTCTTTCACCTTGGTAAGGGACATAAAAAGAAAAGGTTAAAAAGAAGAGGTTAAAACCCCGCACTTAGCGGGCATTGACTTCCACATACAAATGGTGGACAAACCAGAAGAAAGATTGGGATAATGGGTCGCAATCCCGCGTTTAGCGGGCATTAACTTCAACCTAGAGATGCAATCAAAATTCC
>QOAS01000046.1 GCA_003972855.1 Gammaproteobacteria bacterium
CCCCCCCCCCCCCCCCCCCCCCCCCCCCCCCCCCCCCCCCCCCCCCCCCCCCCCCCCCCCCCCCCCCCCCCCCCCCCCCCCCCCCCCCCCCCGACATAACCAACAATTTGCGGACTATAAAAACTATTCCCCTACGGGCGGAATTCTCCAAATACGGAATAAAGTTGGTGGAAATTCGCGGGGAGGTTTTAATAGACAAGGTAACCTTTAAAAAGCTCAACGAGGAAAGAATGGAAGAGGGACTTCCACCCCTCGCCAATCCGCGTAACGCCGCGGCGGGTTCCATTCGCCTCCAAGACCCCAAAGAGGTAGCCAAAAGGAATTTGGTCGCGGTGGTTTATCAGATATCCTTCGCCCAAAACGAGAAAGGGGAAAAGGTTTTACCCGAAACCCATTACGAAGTCGTAAAACTGCTCCACAATTTGGGTTTCAAAACCCCTTTTAACGAAATAAAGGTTTGCAAAAACATAGAAGAGGTTATCGCTTATTGCAAAGAGTGGGAAGTAAAGAGAAGAAATTACCCCTTTGACTTGGACGGAATGGTAATAAAGGTAAACAGAACCTCCTATTGGGAAAAATTGGGTTTCACCTCCCACCACCCCCGTTGGGCAATAGCTTATAAATTCAAACCCGACGAAGGGGTTACGAGACTTATAAATGTAGCCTTTCAGGTGGGAAGAACAGGGGTTTTGACACCCGTTGGAGAATTACAACCTATAGAAATCGGCGGTGTGGTAGTTTCCCGGGTATCCCTCTTTAACGAAGATTTCATAAGGGAAAAGGACATTCGTAAAGGGGATTGGGTTGTCGTGGTTCGGGCGGGAGGTGTTATTCCTTATGTAGACCGAGTTCTAAAAGAGCGAAGGACGGGAAACGAAGAACCCATTGAGTTTCCTAAAAATTGTCCTTCCTGCGGTTCACCTCTCGTAAAGCTTCCCGGCGAAGTTGCATGGCGATGCGTAAATATCGCTTGTCCAGCCCAAGCAATTTTAAGGATACGACACTGGGCTTCGCGCGATGCGATGGACATAAGGGGTTTGGGAGAGATGACCGCAAAACAGCTCTTTAAATACGGATTGGTAAAAGACATCGGAGATATTTACTACCTAAAACTCACCGACCTTCTAAGGCTTCCCGGTTGGGGTGTTAAGAAAGCCCAAAACCTTTTGGAGCAAATAGAAAGTTCCAAAAACCGTCCCCTCTGGAGGGTTTTATACGGACTGGGAATCCGTTACGTGGGAGCCACCAACGCAAAAAGAATTGCGGAAAAGATAAATTCCATTTGGGAACTCACCAAACTTCCTTTGGAAAGGATAACGGCCATTGAAGGTATAGGTTTTGTAGTCGCAAAGAGTATAAAGGAATTTTTCTCCAACGAGAGGAACTTAGAAGTCCTAAGAAAACTGGAAAAGGCGGGGGTAAAACTCTCAAAAACGGAAAGAGAGGAGAAAAGATTTAATGTCTTTGAAGGTAAGGTTTTCGTATTTACGGGAACCTTAAGGTGTTGCTCTCGGGAAGTTGCGGGTCAAATAGTGGAAACTTTGGGGGGTAGATTTTCCAACTCGGTAACCTCCCAAACCTCTTATTTAGTGGTAGGGGAAAATCCCGGAAAAACCAAACTCTCAAGGGCAAAGCAACTTAAACACATAAAGGTTATCAATGAGGAGGAATTTTTAAAACTTTTAGAGCCTTATGTAAATACCGAAATCCTAAGAGAGGGTAAACATATAACAACCTTTAACCCCGAAGAGTTAATAAAGGGTTGGAAAAACACCGAAAGGTCGGAAAGACCAAAAACCCTCTTTGACTTTGCCAGGAAAAAGAAAAAATAGGTCACTCCAAGTTGGCAACCTGTTGCCTTATTTTGTCTATTGCACTTTTCATAGAAAATGGTCGCTGGAAACCTCCTATCTGTGATAGAGGGAAGAAAGCGACCAAAGGATAGAAAAAACTTACAAACTCCAAAAGTTTGTTTATAATTTAAACACCACGGCGGGTAATTTTTTAAAAAACACAAGGGGAATAGGTAATTCCCTATTCCCCGCCCCGCAAGGGTTAAGAAGAAAAAAACGATAACAAAGTTTAGAAACCTTGCGGGTTGGACAAACAGACAAAAATAACCCCTTGTGAGGGGACAGGCAAACAACCCGCCTGTGGTGGTAGTTACTCCTTTTTGGAGTGGCTACTGCCCAAAGTCAAGCCTCGCACCTTCAGTGCGGGGTGGTTGACACTCCTAACCGTTTCCATTAACTGTTTAATGCTATCTTTGGCGAATGCTTTTTTTGACCTTTTAGGGTATCATAAATAGACTTCAAAACAATAAAAACGGAGGGAAAAATTATGCCTTACAAATTGCAGGAAACATTCTTAAACACCGCAAGGAAGCAAAAAGTTAGGGTTTCCGTTTATTTGGTAAACGGTATCCGTTTGCAGGGAAGAATTCGCTCCTTTGACACCTATACAATTCTTTTGGACGACGGAAGGAACCAAACCCTCGTATTTAAACACGCCATAACCACCATAATTCCTTCCGAAAGAATTGAGCTCAAGTTCTTGGGCGACGGTCAAGGTGGACAAGAGCAAGAAAACAAGGAAGACCCCAACGCCCTTTAATCCGTAAATGTCCTTTGTTAGGTTTTTGCTCCTCCTCCTCTCCCTCTTAATGTGGCTTATAGGCGGACTACACTCGGTTTACATTAACAAACTAAAACTTGAGCAGTATAAATTACTAAGGAAACTAAGGGAGTTAAAGAAGGAAAACAACCTCCTCTATTGGAAGATTTACTCTATACTGAACTTTGATAGGGCTTTGGAATTCGCCAAACAAAAGGGGTTTGCGGAAGTAAAACCCTACAGGGTGGCAAACTTTTACCCGATTCTAAAGGATAAACCTTTGGTGGACTTTTACTTCGTTTGGTTTAACGACACCCTATCGGGAATTTCAAAAAAGTTGGGAATCCCCAAAAAGGAGTTGATAAAGTATAACCCCTCCCTAAGGTGGGGTTACGTCATTCCCGGTTACCTAATAAAGTATCCCGTTTCATTTCCTTTTGCCCAGCAGGAAAATAAGACCTCCGAGCAAAACCATTCCCCCCGCAACGACTTGGTTCCAAGTAAGTCCCAAACCTCCAATGGGAGGGGTAACGCCTCTGATAAACTCCAAAAGGAATCTCTCAATTCCATACCAAATGAGGTAGAGGGAAAAAATGGCACCGTCAAAGGGTTTACCCCTTCGGTAGAGAAAAAACAAAATTAGGAAACCTATAAAATTCCCCGTCGCTTCCATAAGTTGGGTGGGATATAGGGGAATTCCCGAAGGGGCTACCGATTGGGGCGGAAAAACAACCCCTATGGGAAGGTCGGTAGGTTTGCCGTAGCAACACCCCGCCAGCCAGCAGGATAGCCTCCCGACCGAGTGGGCGAGCAAAAGGGATATACCCGCAATGTCCGCAACCTTCCAAAGGGGGAGGCGGTAGTAAATTATTCCTCCCCAAACGGTTAGGAGGGCAAAGATAAAACCGCCGAAAAAGTCCAATCCCCCTTCCCAAACTTTGAGAAACTCTCCAAACGAAAGGTGGTGTTCCACCGCGTAAAATACCCTCGCACCCAAGAGGGCGGAAAAAAAGGTTACCAAAAACAGGTTTTCTAATTTTTCGGTTTCAAGACCCTCTTTGCGGGAAAAGTAAACCACCGATAGATAACCCGTGAGGGTTGCAAAGAGCAAAAGGATACCGTAGGAGGGTATCTTTAACCCAAAAATCTCTATAAACGGATGCATAAAAGGGAAAATCTTAAGACGCCATAGAAAGTCCTTCCTTTAGTTCTTTTACCGCCTTCTTTAGTCCTTCAAAGTCTCTTCTGCCCGAGAGTTTTACAAAGAGGCTTCCGACCACTATACCGTCCGCCAAAGAGCCTATAAGTTTTGCATGCTCCTTTTTGGAAATTCCAAAGCCTACAACAACTTTTTTGTTACACACCTTGCGGTAAACTTGGAGTTTCCTTTTGAGGTTTTCCAAAGGTAGGGTATCCCTTTCGCCGGTAATACCCGTTACCGATACGAAATAGGTAAATTCCCCCGTCGTTTGGCATATCAGTTTTAACCTCCTTTCGGAGGAGGTGGGAGCGGCGAGCATAATAAGGGAGAGGTCGTTTTCCTCCGCAAGTTTTTTAAGCTCTCCGCTCTCTTCGGGGGGTAGGTCGGGAACTATAAAGCCGTCCGCTCCCGCGGATTTAAAGGCGGTAACAAATTTTTCCAAACCTATCTTGAAAATGGGATTGTAGTAGGTCATAACAATTAGGGGAACTTCGGGGTATTTGGAGCGCAAAAGTTCCACCGCTTGGAGAACATCTTTAAAGCCTATCCCGTTTTCCAACGCCTTTTCGTGGGCTACCTGTATGGTTGAACCGTCCGCAACGGGGTCGGAAAAGGGATATCCGATTTCTATAATATCGCTACCGTTTTCTATAAGAAGTTCAAAGGTTTTTAGGGAACTTTCAAAGTCGGGGTAACCGACCATAGCGTAAGAGACGAGGAGTTTTTTCCCGCTTAGGAAGGTTTTTTTTAATCTTTCGGACATCAAAGGTAAAAAGGATAAGGGAGTTTTAGGCGGAACTCTCTTTGGAAACGAGAAATTTAACCGCTACGGGGAATAGGATACTGCTTATTACGGTTATTAAAACTATAAGGGCAAAGTTGGAGCTGTCCCATACCCCCTTTTCGTGGAGTATTTTTCCAACCGCTATGAGAACGGTAAAGGGAAAGGAAAACAGCAGTCCCGCCAAGAGAACCTCCTTTGTGGAAAAGCCGAGTAATTTAAACCAAGCGGAGGAGAGGACTTTTATA
>QOAS01000135.1 GCA_003972855.1 Gammaproteobacteria bacterium
ATCGTAGAGGAAAAGGAAGGAACGGAAGAGGATAGATTTTGTAAATGGTGTAAAACTTTCCAAAAGGTGGGAAGCTACCTTCCCAAGGTTAGATATATAGCCTTAACAAGGGAGGAAAGATACCTTCTTCCCGAATGGAAGGCTTATTTTAAACTTCCGAAATTGGGAACCATTTATCTTCTTTCGGAGGAAAATCTTAATCTTGTAAATTCTCTCTATGGGGAAAGGCGGATATACATTCCCAATGTCGGTTGGGTGGATTGGGGTAAACTAAAAAGGGAACTAAAAATCTTTAAACTCAACGCCACCGATATAGAGGAGAATCCTAATCCGCTCGGCTTTAAATTTATATGCCAAGCGGTGCCTTCTCTCAAGGGTAATTTTGAAAATCTGAAACCCCTATTGGAGGAGGAAAGGGAAGAAAACGCGGAGTGGGAGGAAGGAGAAATAATCCCCTTTACAGTTCTTGAAAAACTCTCCTTGGGGGATAAAAAACTCGGCTACTTTAAGGCTGATGTTGACAACCTCGGATTAATCTTTATGGCGGGTATAAGGAACTACACCTTTTCAAGGATTGCAACCCTAAGTCGGATGTTGGAACTCTTTTTCACCCTCTACACCGATAGGCTTTTAAGAGACCTAAAAGGTGAACTTTTAAAAGGAGACTATAAAGAAAGGGAAGAGGTTAAATACCTCAAAGAGGTTGAAAGCGTAGTTTATACCGTTTTTAGCGGAGGGGACGACCTATTTTTAATCGCACCTTGGAATGTGGCGGTAAAAACCGCAACCCTTATTAGGCAAAAGTTTGGAGAATACACCTGCAGGAACTCCACCTTCGGAATGTCCGCGGGATTGGGATTTTTTAAAGGACACTTCCCCGTAAGGCTTGCCTCCGATATTACCGATAACCTTGAAAGTAAAGCAAAACAAAAGGTCTCCGAAAATGGTAGGAAGGACAAAATAGCGCTTTGGGATACGGTTTTAGAGTGGAAGGAACTCTCGGAGTTAGAGGAAAAAGCCTTCAAACTTTTGAAGGAACTTGAAAACGGAAACCTTTCAAGGAGCTTGCTATACCGTCTCTATATAAGGCTAAAGGCTATAAAGGACACCACCAAAGAGGATTCGGTAAAAAGAAAAGAGGAACTCTATAGGTTTATTCCTTATTTTTACTACCAACTGGCGAGAAATGTTAAAGGCGGAGAACTCCAAAAGGAGTTGGAGGAAATTTTTATAAACCCTCAAAGTGAGGAACTTGTAAACCTTGAAAGCGGTTTGGTATTTTTGGCTTACCTTTTGATGTTGTCAAGGGATTTGAAGAAAACCAAGGGGGTTAGAAGCGATGCGATACCCTTATAAGGGAAAGCCTAAAAATAACTCCGACGGTGGACAGAAAAGAAAAGATGCTTCGGAAATTCGGAATTTTGAAAATTACCTTAGGCGTTTGGAGTGCTTTTCCGATACCGACCTAAGGGAATTGGTAAAACCCCAAGGGTATGCGGATAGATTGGCGAGTTTCTTAAAAAACCATACAAAAGGTATTAAAACAACCCAATTGCGAAAGTTTTTTAATGAGATAAAGAGCGCAACCCAAAAAGCTAAAAGTGGAAATTGGGACGAAGCCAAGGCAAACCTTTGGAGGATTTACCCAATTATCGCCTACAGTGTGGCAAGGGATTTAATGCCGAAAGAGTTTGGAGAAATGATGAACCTTGTTTTGGAGAAGGTAGAAAACTGTCCCAATGAGGAAAAACTAAAAAATTCCTTTGACCGTTTGAACGATTTTATAACAGCGCTTTATGCCTACTTTAGAAAATACGCGGGAGGTTAAAAAATGCAAACTTACACCCTACAAGGTGTAATTTCAATAAAATACCGCCTAAAGTTAAAAACCGGTCTCCACATAGGAGGTGCCAAAGAGAATTTTGAAATTGGCGGAGTGGACAATCCCGTGATAAAACTTCCGTTGGAGGTGAGGCTAAAGGATAGAACAATACCCAAGGATGCCCCTTATGTCCCCGGTTCCTCCCTAAAGGGAAAGGTGCGCTCCCTTATGGAGTGGTTTATTAGGGAACCTAAAGGGGTTGAAGGTAAAACCCAAACCTCGGTTGAGTATATGACCGCAAAGGCTAAAGATAACACTAAAAAATTGGGAGCGCCATGCGATTGCGGGACATGTTCCATATGCAAGCTCTTCGGGGTTAGCGATGTTAAAACTTTAAAAGAATTTATAGATAAAGGGGAAGTGGACAAACTACCGGGACCCCCGAGGGTGGAATTTTCCGACGCATACCCGACCCCCGAAAGTTTAGAAATGCTTAAAGAAACCCTCGGCGAGGGGGTTTATACCGAAATCAAATACGAAAACAGGATAAACCGCCTAACGGGAACGGTGGAACAGGGAGGTTTAAGAAACCAAGAGCGCGTTCCCGCCGGCGTTGAATTTGAAGGGGAGATTACCTTAGACCTCTACTCGGAGGAGGATATAAATCTTTTGGAAAAACTCCTCACGGGTTTGAGACTTCTTGAAAACTCCTACTTGGGCGGTAGCGGTTCAAGGGGATACGGAAAGGTGGAATTTTCCCAAATCACCCTGACCCTAAGGGACAAGAACTATTTTGAAAAAGGCTCCCCCGAAAAGGAGCTATTCCGAGGCGCACTTTTGGAGTTGGACGAAAACAAAACCCAAGAGGTGTTGAAAAAGCTAAAGGAAACTCTAAAGGGTAATGGTGGAACTTAAAAAAACAACAAAAGGACTAAGAAACGAGCAAGACCTAAAGGAGTTAATAAAGGAAATCTTTAAGGGGAAAAAGGTGGAGGTTTACCTTTTCGGTTCAAGGGCAAAAGAAAAGCACTCCGAAAGTTCCGATTTTGACCTCGCTTTCCTCTCGGAGGAAGACATTTCAAAGGAGCTGACACTCCTCAGGTATATATTGGAAGAAAGCAATTTCCCCTACAAGGTAGACCTCGTAGAGCTAAACAGAGCGGGGTATCTAAAGGAAATAGTCCTCAAAGAGGGAAGGAAATGGCTTTAAAGAAACTGGTGGAGGACTTTGAAAAGGCTCTAAAACGACTAAAGGAGGCTTGCGAGCTTGCCAACCTTATGAGGGACAAAGAACATTACGAGTTTTTCAGGGACAGCACAATCCAAAGGTTTGAATTTACAACCGAAATAATGTGGAAGAGTTTAAAGGAATTTTTGCGGGAGAAGGAAGGAATAGTTTGCAAATCTCCCAAGTCCTGTATAAGGGAATTCTTTTCGGTCGGATACCTCAAAGAGGAAGAAACCTTTAGGCTACTAAAGGCTATTGACGACAGAAATAGAACTTCCCATACCTACCATGAAGAGGTTGCGGAAGAGATTTTCTCCTCCATAGGAGACTATCTACCCCTTTTTGAAAGGGTTTTGAAAACCTTAAAAGGAGTAACAAAATGAGACTAACCGCTTTGGTTTTTTATCCCCAATCCCCCTTTAGGGGAGAGATAACGACCAATACCCTTTTCGGTGCGATATGTTGGGGAATTAGGAAATTTTACGGCGGGGGAGAACTCAAAAACTTCTTAAAGAGTTACGAAGAAAAGGATTACCCTTTCCTGTTTTCCTCACCGCTTCCTCTGGACTCGGAAGGTAATTTATGGTTCTTCCGCCCACCTTTGGAAGGTTCAATCTTTGACGACTCCGACGAGGGGAATTTAAAGGAGACCTACCCCGTAAGTAAAGCCTTTAAAAAGGTTTCCCTGATAGAGTGGAAAATTTTGGAAAAAATCCTTAAGGGGGAGATAAAAACGGAGAGAGACCTCTTTGAGGAGATTTTAAATAGGGCTTCCCAAAATGGGAAAAAACCCAAAAATTCCCAAGATTTGGCGGAGGTTATAAAGGAATACACCAAGAGGTCACCCAAGCTAAAAGATACCACCCTTACGGTGAAAACCCCTATAAACCGCCTAACCAATACAGCAAAGGAAGGAGAACTCCACAACGAGGAAGTAAATGTCTACAACCCCTTTGCGGTTCTATTTAAGGTTTATACCGAAAATTGGTTTGAAAAGATAAAAACAGCTTTAAAGGTGGTTCGCTTGGGTGGAAACAAAACGGTGGGTTTGGGAAGGTTTGAATTTGAAGAGAAAAAAGAAGTAATCCCCGAAGGGCTTGAAAACTTTATTAATAAGGGAGAAAGAATCTATCTTTTATCCCCGACTATTCCAAGCGATTTAATAGATGCGGAAAATAGTTTTTACGAAATAAAATTAGAGCGCTCCGCGGTGGACAGAAGCATCGGCTACTTTGACCCCAATTTCTTAAAACTTCCCGTTTGGAAAAAAACTGTTGCCTACCTCAAGGAGGGTTCGGTTTTAAAGCTGAAAAAACCTTCGGAGTTTGTAGGAGGTCTAAAGGAAACCCTTAGGGTGGGAAATTCCAAAATATACGCTTACGGTTTGGGTTTCGGTTTGACCTTTAAATGTTAAATTTTCCCCCTAAGGGGGTTTAATAATGCCGACAACTTTTGGGATAAAAAAAGGTAAACTCTCTAAGGAAGAAAAAAGGCAATTGTTAAAAATTCTGACCTACGAAAAAGTTAACGGAAAACCTATTTACTACAGGGATTACAAAAAAGTTTTAAAGGGAGAATTGCCCCCGGAGGCAGTTATGGGAAGTAGTGGATTGCAGGCTTATTTAATAAGGTTGTTAGTAGAATTTTTGCTAAAAGTTTTGGATAGAAAAAAATACGAAATTCTGTTTAACGAACTCGGTTTCCTCTACAAAAAAGGTTCTTGGAGGAATTTAGATATCGCCATATTTGAAAGAG
>QOAS01000063.1 GCA_003972855.1 Gammaproteobacteria bacterium
ATAACTCAAAAGCTAACCATTCCCGTTATAGGAATAGGAGCGGGAAAATACACCGACGGTCAAGTTTTGGTATTCCACGATTTGGTAGGTTTGGTTGAGGATATAAAACCGCGATTTGTCAAAAGATATGTAGAAGGCGCTAAACTGTTTAAAGAGGCACTTGCTAAATATAAAAAGGAAGTTGAGGAGGGAATTTTCCCTTCGGAGGAGCATAGCTATGAATGAAAAAATTCTTGACCTTTTGTTAAGGCTTGGGGTCCTTAGCTATGCAAAAGTTGAGGAAATAAAGAAAAAACTTCCTCCTAAAAGCGATGTGCTTTCCTTTCTTATCAAAAATGGATATATAGACGAAGAGAGATTTCTGCAAACAATACACCGAAATTTTGGTTTAAAGATTTCCAAAGATATAAACTTAAACGACATAGACGAAGAGCTTCTTAAAAAGGTTCCGATAGAAATAATACAAAATTATCGTGTAATCCCCTATAAATTGGTAGATGGTATTGCGGAAGTTTTAACGACTAACCCTTTTAATACGCAAGCTCTCAACACCGTCAAATTTTTACTCAAAGCAAAAAAGGTTCAACCTATAGTTATTCCACTTTCTCTGATGGAAGAATTGATAGAAAAACTTATACAAAAAGAGGAAAATATCGTTGAAGAGATTGTTCATCAATTGGGAGAAGAGGAGATAGAGACGGAAACGATAAGTGAAGAAATAAATTGGGAACAGGTGGTTAGAGTTGCGGAACAGGAAGCTCCAATTATCAAATTGGTAAACGCTATCCTAATAGAAGGGGTCCGAAGGGGGGCTTCCGATATCCACATAGAACCCCAAGAAAAAGCCTTAATAGTGCGCTTTCGTATAGACGGAATTTTAAGGATTTTCCAAAGACTTCCTTTAAGGGTCAGGGATGCGGTTGTTACCCGTATAAAGATAATGGCAAATTTGGATATCTCCGAAAGGAGAAAACCCCAAGATGGACGCATAAGGGTTCGCATTCAAAACAAAAAAATAGACTTCAGGGTTTCCACCCTTCCCACCATTTACGGTGAAAAAGTCGTTATGCGTATCCAGGAAGCGGAAAAGTATCTCAATTTCACCTTAGAGGATTTAGGGTTTGAAGCGGATAACCTACTTTTGTTCAGACATCATATCCATCAACCGTGGGGTATGGTTTTGGTAACGGGTCCCACCGGTTCGGGTAAAACGACAACCCTCTATACCGCCCTTCAAGAGAGGAACTCACCCGAAGTTAACATTATGACCGCGGAAGACCCCGTTGAGGTGGCCATTCCCGGAATTAACCAAGTTCAAATAAACGAAAGGGTAGGTTTGACATTTGCCGCTACCCTGCGGGCATTCTTGCGTCAAGACCCCGATATTATTTTGGTGGGAGAGATTAGGGATTTGGAAACCGCGGAAATCGCCATAAAAGCGGCTCTTACGGGACACCTCGTTTTTTCCACCCTTCACACCAACGATGCTCCTTCAACTACCACCCGTTTGGTAGATATGGGGGTTGAACCTTTTTTAGTTGGAACCGCTGTAAATCTCGTGGTAGCCCAAAGGTTGGTCAGGAGGTTATGTCCCAAATGCAAATTGAAAGCGGAAGAAGTATATCCCAAGGAATACTACGAAGATTTGGTCTCTCAAGTAAAAAGTGCCATTAGGAAGGTTGTGGAAAACTTGCAATTGAAACTCAAGAAGGAAAAAAATCCCGAGAAAAAGCAAAAAATAACGGAAGCAATAAGGGAATACCAAGAACTTTACAACAACGGTTTAACCATTTATACCGAAAATCCCAAAGGGTGTGACTACTGCAACAATACCGGTTATAAGGGAAGGATGGCGGTTCACGAACTTTTAGAGGTTTCCGAAAATGTCAAGAAATTAATACTCAAAGGTGCAAACTCGGAAGAAATTAAGGCGGAAGCCATTAGAGAAGGAATGAGGACTCTATACGAAGATGGATTGGTAAAAATCGGTAAAGGTCTAACCTCTATTGAGGAAATTAAAAGAGTCCTTATTGCGGATTAATTTTTTCCTTTCTCTTGCCATTTACAGTTGCGATTATAAATTACCTAACTCGGGAGGGTAAATATGGTTATAGAAATAAAACCGATAGAGAAAGATATAGAGCCACTGGTTACAAGGGTATTTTTGAAATCCATAGACATCATAGGTGGATTGCAGAAATTGGCGGAATATAGAACCCTTACTTGGCTTCCGTCTTTAGCAAGGGCTTCGTTTGTAATAGTTCTTAGGGAAGAATACCTGAAAACGGAAGATGAAATCGCGGAAGAGGTGGGAATAACCAAAAACACCGTAAGACAGATTTTAAGGGCGGACCCGCAGACAGCCCTTTACAAGATACAACATTTGGAAGAGCTTTCTCCCGAAGAGAGAAAGCAACTTAAAGTGCACACCGCCGGAGGGATAGCGAAAATTGCCTACAAACTTATTAAAGAGGGTGAAGAAACAAAAATCTTTGAATACTACTGCACTTTAACCGCAGAGGCGTTGGAAGTTCCTTGGGCATACCTAATTCTTAAAAAGATTAAGGGAACTCACTTTCCTGTTAAAGGAGCTGAAGAGCTTATGGAAAAACTGAAAGGGGTTACCGTAAAGGGTGTTTCCGCAGAGGAAATATTGCAAAACTTGGAATACCCGATAAGAAACCCCGCGGAACTTTTGCACAAGGTAAAGATGTATTTAAAGGTAAAGGAAAACCTTTAATCAAAAATTACCCCGTATATTCCCTTTAAATTTCTTCCCAACTCGTTCCAATCCAAGCCGTAGCCGACTACAAACTTATCGGGAATTTTAAACCCCACAAAGTCCGCTTCTATCTTCTCTACCCTGCGGGAGGGTTTATCAAGCAAAACGCAAGTTTTTAAAATTTTGGGTTCCCGTGTTTGTAAAAGCTCTAAAACCTTTTTGAAGGTTCTTCCCGTGTCAAGAATGTCGTCCACCAAAAGCACATTTTTGTCCTTTATATCGGTATCCAAGTCCTTTTTTATCTCCACGTTTCCCGAGCTTTCCGTTCCACTGTAGCTGGAAGCGGATATAAAATCAACCAAAACGGGTCTTTTAATTTCCCTGACCAAGTCGGAAACAAATATGAAGCTCCCCTTGAGGAGTCCAACTATCAAAAGTTCCTCCTCGGGAGGGAAGCTCTTTTCTATTTCCTCTGCCAGTTCCCTTATCCTTCTCTTAATCTCCTCTTCGGGAATTAAAAGCTCCAATCTTCTTCCGCGAATAGTGGGTTGTTTTTCCATCTTTCCCCCTTTTTTCAAATAATTTATCGTGATGTCCCGATTAAAACCTCTATTAAAAGCCTATTCGGGAATATTCTTTTTACCCTCCGTTAGGGTTGGAATAGCCCTTTTACTTCTTACCGCGGTAGACCCAAATATAGGACTTTCGGGACTGGTAGGTGTTTTGTCCGCCTATCTGTTTGCCCGCTTTTTGGGTTTTTCTAAAACCTTTCTTAGTCTGGATTACTACATATACAACCCACTTTTGGTCGGATTGGGAATAGGTTTCCTCTTTAAGTTATCGCCACTGACGGTAGCCCTTGTGGTGGTATCCTCAATTTTGACATTTCTTTTGACATTAACCCTTTCCAATATCTTTGGCTACTACCTTAGGTTGCCCGTTTTATCTTTACCTTTTGTAATTGTTAGCACAATTGTTTATTTGGCTTCTTACAAATATTCCAACCTATTCGTTTACTACCTATATCCCCACGCGGGGAACTTTATATCGGAAGAAATTCCCCGTTGGATTGAGGGATTTTTGCGTTCCCTCGGGGAGATTATCTTTTATCCCGACCCTTTAGTGGGGTTGGTTATTTTCCTTATACTGCTAAGGTTTTCACCCATTTTGGCATTTTTATCAGCCCTCGGTTACTACGGGGGAACTTTGTTTGAAGCTATTTTAAACGGCGATTTTTATACCTCCTTTAGTAGCCTTTCCGCCTTTAATTATGTGCTTGTTGCCCTCTCTTTGGGAGGAGTTTTTTTAATTCCTCACCCCCGCAGTTACCTACTTGCCCTTTTGGGGGTTTTCGTTGCGGTGCCTATCGTTCAAGCGGTGGAAATATTTTTCCAAAACTACGGGATACCCGTTTTTGCTTTGCCCTTTAATGCGGTGGTTTTGCTCTTTATTTACGCTTTGGGAGTTGTCGGCTACCGATATCTTACCCTCCACTATTTGGGAACTCCAGAAAAAACTTTAGACTACTTTATAGCCCATCAGAATAGATTTCCCTCAATAGGTAGGGAGATAGGTTTACCTTTCAGCGGACGGTGGACTGTATGGCAAAGTTTTGACGGCGAATGGACTCACAAAGGACCTTGGAAACACGCTTTGGATTTCGTTATTACCGACGAAGAAGGAAAAACTTTTAAGGGAAACGGCTACTACCTAAGCGACTACTATGCTTACAGGAAACCCGTTCTTTCCCCCGTTTCGGGAACGGTGGTGGAAGTTGTAGACGGTTATCCCGATAATCCTCCGGGACAGGCGGATAAGGAAAACAATTGGGGAAACTACGTTTTAATCCAAGATTGGCGGGGTTTTTATGTGCTTATATGTCACTTTGCACAAAATAGTATAAAGGTCAAAAAGGGAGACCGCGTGGAAAAGGGAACCTTATTGGGACTTTGTGGGAATAGTGGATATTCTCCCCAACCCCACATACATATGCACGTGCAATTGATACCTAAGGTGGGGTCCCCAACCGTTCCCTTTGCGGTGGAAAGTTATGTAAACTCCGAAGGGGGATTTTTTGA
>QOAS01000155.1 GCA_003972855.1 Gammaproteobacteria bacterium
TTAAAGATGAGGAAGTCAAGTTTAAACTCTACGAGAGGGAAGGGGTTTCCTATTACGCTTTGGTGTATCCCGATTTGAGAAAAATGCGGGTTTTCCTCTTAAAGGTCTCAAAATTTGAAAAGGTTTTTGACGGCGAGGAGGAAAGTTTTGTATTCCAAACGGAGTGTCCGTTTGAAGTAAACCTTAAAGAACTTTGGAAAAAGGTTTGGAGGGAGTAAAAAAAACTACCTCAAATAATAACCGACAGCCTTTAGAGCCTCCTCTCTCTGTCTGCAGGTTGGACATTCCCCGCAAGGGGGTTCGGTTCCTCTGTAGCAGGAATAGGTTTTTTCGTAGGGAACTCCCAATTTCACACCCAATTTGGCTATATCGGTTTTACTCATCCCCAAAAAGGGGGCGTATATGTGAATTCGGTTTTTGGTCTTCGCTACATATACCGAACCCGCGTTTATAGCCGCTTCCGCGGAGGCGATAAATTCGGGTCTGCAATCGGGATAGGGGACATCCAAAGCGTGAACCCCTATACCTATGTAGGGAATTTCGTAGGCGTCCGCAAAGGCACCCGCAATGGCTAAAAAGGTTAAGTTCCTCATCGGGACGGTGGTTATAGGAGGTTCACTTTCGGGGTATTCTTCTGAAGGAATTTCTATCCCTTCGTCGGTAAGGGCATTTCCCTTTATAACCCTATAGTGGGGAACGCTTACTACAAAATGCTCCTTTACACCCGCCAATTTTGCCAATTCTTTGGCGTATTTGAGTTCAACCTTATGCCTCTGTCCGTAGTCAAAAGATATGGCGTAAACCTCTTCAAACTCCCTTTTGGCAAGCCACAAAAGGGTTGCGCTGTCCATTCCGCCCGAAAGCAAAACCAATATTTTGCTTTTTCCCATAACCTTAGAATTTAAAGATGCCTATAGAGGGTAAAAAGGTTTCCCTAACCACCTTGGCGAAACTCTTAAATAAAGAACCCCAAAAGGGGTGGGAAAACCTATTTGTAAACCGCGTTTGTTCACCCGAAAATGTGCAAAACCCCTGTGCGGTGGTAATTTCGGAAAAGAAACACCTTGAGGAACTGAAGACCTTGCCCACCCTTTTAGTGGTAAAGAAAGGACTCCTTCCACCCGAGTTGAAGGAAAAAACCAACACCTTGGAGGTGGAAAATCCCCGGTTGGCACTGGCACTGATAATGAAGGAGATTTACCCCGAAAACCACCCCAGTGGAATATCGTCCAAAGCAACCCTCGGGGAGGGGGTAAAGATAGGAAAGAATGTCTTTGTGGGGGACTTTACCTACATAGGAAACAACGTCACCTTGGAGGACAGCGTAAAAATCTACCCGGGGTGTTACATAGGGGACAACACCTTTATAGGGGAGGGAACGGTAATATACCCCAATGCGGTAATTTTCCCCAATACCGTTATAGGGAAGAATGTAAGGATTTACCCCGGTGCGGTTATAGGTAGGGAAGGCTTCGGATTTGTAACCCACAGAGGTAAACATATAAAAATCCCCCACGCGGGGGTCGTGGTCATAGAGGACAACGCGGAAATAGGTGCCAATACCTGCGTTGATAGGGCTTTATTGGAACAAACCACTATAGGTGAAGATACCAAAATAGATAACCTCGTTCAGGTGGGGCATAACTGCCAGCTCGGTAAGGGGGTTATACTGGTAAGCCAAGTGGGACTTTCGGGGAGTGTAAAGATAGGAGATTATTCCATTTTGGCGGGACAGGTTGGGGTGGCGGACCACGTAAAGATAGGTAGGGAGGTTATAGTTACCGCCAAGTCGGGGGTTGCCAAAGACCTCCAAGACCGCAAAGTCTACGGTGCAAACCTGCCCGCAATAGAGTGGAGCAAGTGGAAAAGGATATACGCCCTTCTTTTAAAACTACCCGAACTTTTTCAAAAGATTAGGCGTTTAAGTGAGTAAATTTTATCCAAAATTTTTGGAAAACTTCAAGACTTGTAAAACTCCCTTCACCTTTTTAACTTTTTAAATCAAAGGAGGAAGGAGGTTTTTGGATGAAAAAAGGGTTATTTTTAAAAGAACTTACCAGCGAGGAAGACAAAAAACTTTTTACGGAGCTTTACGAAAACGATGAAACTTTTAAAGAGTGGGTTGATAGACACTATGAACTCAATGTGAAAGTGGATAAACTTGAAAAACACAACCCGATGAGCCACTCTTTGGAAATGGAACTGGAAGCCCTTAAAAAGGAAAAACTAAAACTCAAAGACCTAATTTGGGCGAAATTCAACGAATACAAAAAACAAAAAGTGGCGGGTTAATTCCCTTTCTTTTCCTTTACTTTAAAAGTTTTTCACAAAAGTTATCCCTACACTCCAAGGAAGGTAGAAGTTTTAAAACCTCCCTCCCTATGGGGTTGTATCCCCCGCCTAAGAAACTCGCAAGGTGTAGGTGAAGACACTTTACCCCCAAAGGTTTTTCTATACCCCCCACCCCCACCGAAAGGAGTTTCCTTTTAATGGGAAAACTTAAATCCTTTGGAATAAAAGGTTTTCTAAGCATTCTTTCAAAGGAATGGGCTTTCAAATATTGCCTCTTCAACCTTTCATTCCTCTTTAACTTTTCTTCAAAAAAGGTTATAAAGCCCGCCTCTTCAAGGCGGGAAACTTCCTTTACCAAATGGGGGCAAGTTAGCCAAAAGGTGGTGGGGAAAGGCTTATTTCCGACCAAAGGGGGATTTTTTATAACTTGGGGAAAACCGAATTTGCAAAGTCTTACGACCTTAAAATCCCCTTTGGGGGTTCTCCCTATTTGGAGCTTTACCACATCTCGGAATATACTTGACATTCCAAAACCGCTATGGTTTACAGAGGTTTTATTTTACTCTTTGCGGTTACCCTTTTGGCAACCCTATGGGCAACCTTTAACAAACCCCAATGGGGAAAAACTTTCGGGTATAAAACCTTAGAGGGAGTAGTTATCAACCGCACCTATAACAAAGTCTACCTTCTAACGGAAAAAGGAGAAATATACCGCTTTTACGCCAAGGGAGGAATATTCCCCCAAGATTGGGTTAGGCTGGAGGGAACGGTTAGGGGAAGTCTCGTAAAACCCCGAAAGGTTGAGGTTGAAAGGGGTCTCCTCCAAAGGTTTAGGGTAAAAGTTCACCAAACCCTTAAGGGGAGATTTTTAAAAACCGCCAAAACACCTTTTGAGAAAAAACTCGGAAGCGCTCTCCTGTTGGGGGAAAATTGGTTTTCCCGCAAGGAGAAAAAGAAACTTTCCCTAATAGGGATATACCACCTCGTAGTTATCTCTGGAATGCACTACGCCCTTTTGTTCGGTTTCTTTTTCCTATTTCCCGTAAGGTTTAAGTTGAGGTATTACCTCGCTTTGGGTTTTCTTTCCTTTTTTACCTTTTTGGTTTTATTCCCAAAAGCCCCCGCCTATAGGGCTTTTATTTCCTTTGCCCTCTTTTTGGTTGCAAAAATATGGGAACGCCCTTACAGTCCCCTAAAGGCTTTACTCCTCGCCTATAGCCTTTCCCTTTTGCTGTTTCCCCATTGGCTTTACTCCGTTGGTTTTTGGCTTAGTTATTTGGCTTCCTTGGGACTTATCCTATATTACCGCTCCGATAGAACCCCCGAAGAAAATTTCCTTAGAAACTTTTTCGGTAATCTTTTCGGTTTAGAAGCCACCTTGGTGGTTTTGGCGGTTATAACTCCCCTTATAGCCTATTACTTTCACTTCTTTTCCTTCGGAAGTTTCCTCTACGGTTGGGTCTTTACCGTGCTGACGGAGTTCTTTCTGTTGGTCGGTCTCCTAAATGCGGTAACCCTTTGGAGTTTTCCTCCCTTTGTGGAAGCCCAACACATTTTGGCAAACGCCTTTGAGGTGCTATTTGAAAAAGTCCCCGAAAAGGTGTATATACCCTTGTCACCTTTCCCCTTTTGGGTTGCGGTTGTTTTGGTAATTACAACCTTGGGTGTCTTAATATTCGTAAAAAAGAAGAAGTGGGTCTATTTAACCCTCCTTTTACTCTTTGAGGTTCTATTTTTCCACTACCGCAACCACCTTTAGGTTTGCCCCTTTATCAACCTCCGCGTAGGAAATAACGTGGTATTGAGGTAGGTAGTTTTCCAAAACCTGTTTGGTAAATCTCCTAATTTCGGGTGCGGTTATAAGCAAGGGTTGGGCACCTACGCGGGTAAAGTTTTCAATAGCCTTTTCCAACTTGGGTTTTACAACTTCCGCAACGGTTTTCATAAACTCCGCGTGGTTTCCGCTCTCTATGTAACCCACCAACTTACTTTCCAAAGAGGGGTGAAGCACCGCGGAGTAAAGGTTTCCGTTTACCGCGTAAAGTTTCGTAATTAGCGGGGCGAGTGCCCTCCTTACGAGTTCCGTCAGTTTGTCTATATCCTTTTCGGTCTCTATGTAGTCGCTAAGTGTCTCCAAAATGGTAAGCATATCCTTTACGGGAATACCCTCCTTGAGGAGGTTTTGAACCACGCGGTGGATTACCGAATAGGGAACCTTTTCGGGAACTATATCCTCAACGACTTTGGGGTATTTTTTCTTCAACGTTTCCACAATTTGGTATATCTCGTTCCTTCCCACTATCCTCCAGAGGTTTCTTTTGATAACTTCCGAGAGGTGGGTTACCAAAACCGTTTCGGGGTCTACCACCATGTAACCCATTTTTTGAACGGTATCCTTAAGGGGCGGGTCTATCCAATAAGCCTTTATCTTGAAGGCGGGGTCGTAAGTTTCTATCCCCGAAGGGGGAACCCCCCT